>DATBMP010000576.1:0-19222 GCA_036554845.1 Pyrinomonadaceae bacterium | reverse complement strand
ATATGACTCGCCGGCATATGGAGGACCTTGGCGAGTGCGCGATGGACGTAGTGTGGTGTTTGTGTTGAGCTCCACAGCGTCAACTTCTTGTCAGCGTCGAACTGTGCAACGGCTGCATGTTGCTCCATCGGCAAATGCGTGTTGCCTTCGTAAAAGAAAGTGTCCTCGCGAACGAGGTCGGCTTCTGCGAACCCAGCGTCGAGGTCGCCAAATTCCAGCGAGACTTTCTTGTGAATGTTGCCAACGTCTCCGTACTCGTGAATTCGAGGCTCCTCGATCAGAATCGCTTCCTCAATAGACGAGATCGTATTCAGCTGTTCGTACTCGACCTCGATCAGGTTCATCGCATCAAAAGCGACGTCTTCATCGACTGCAGCAACGGCTGCGACCGGATCGCCAATAAAACGAACTTTGTCGATACAAAGCGCGTGCTCGTCCTGACTAACGGGAAGAATGCCGTACGGGATGGGCAAGTCCTTGCCAACCAGGACTGCGAACACACCAGGCAACGCGAGGGCTTTAGAAGTGTCGATAGATCTGATCAGTGCATGAGGTTCGTGGCTGCGCAGTATCTTACAGTGAAGCATGCGCGGCAACATGATGTCGTCTGCGAATTTCGTTTGACCGTTACACTTCGCGCGCGCATCTACCTTGCGGAAGGGCTTGCCGACGACGTTCAGTGGGTTGTCTTTTGAATGCTTAGTCATCACTAAAAAATTCAGCGGGCGAATGCCGCGGATGCACGCGGATCAAATCAAAGGCTATTACTCCCCTGAATCCGGTTGACCGCGGCTGTATCAGTCGTAGCCAAAAACGCTCTCCCGCGGCAGTTCGATCTCTTCTCCACGCATTCGTGCAGCTGCGAGTTCCACCGCTTCATAGATCTTGATGTAGCCCGTGCAGCGGCAGAGATTTCCTGACAGCGCTTCCTTGATCTCATCGCGCGAAGGATTTGCATTCTTGTTCAGCAACTCTTCAGCTACCAACAAAAATCCTGGCGAGCAATAACCGCACTGCGCCGCACCAGTGTCTGCGAACGTGTCCTGCAACGGATGCTGTTCCGCACCCACGGCCATGCCTTCAACTGTCTTTACCTCACGTCCTTCGATATCCAGACCAAGCATCAAGCAGGAAAGTATTGCGCGACCATCGACGAGAACGGTGCACGTTCCACACTCACCCAACTCGCATCCGTGTTTGGTGCCAGTCAAAGATAGATCTTCACGCAACACCTCGAGCAGCGTTTTGTGAGGAGCAAACGCGACTTCGGTTGCTTCGCCGTTGAGGGTGAATTGGATGTGGATCTTCTGTTTTGAAGACATTGCTCAGTTATTGCTAATCGATTTGGAGTGCAGTGGCAAGCGGCGACACCGCCATGGATGGTCTTTTCCGATTGCGAGAATCCCGACTTTGACAGGTAATCTGAGCCTTGTCGATCCAAAGCGGTGTCGCTACGGCATGCCACCGCACTCTAAAGCTCAAGCTTTGGCGGGGAGCAGTTCTTTCTTCTTCGCGCTGTTCAGAACCGTGTTATCGATCAAACGTGTCTTGCCAATGTAAACCGCCACGGCAATCAGAATTGTTCTCTCATCCAACTTATCCAGCTTCTCCAGAGTCTCCGCGTCACTAATACTCACATAGTCAAGACGCGCGCTTGGCTCGGCTTCGATTGTCGTGCGAACGATTTCAGCCAGACGTCCGGCGCTGCGTTCACCTTCTTTATAGGCCGCTTTTGCTTTGGCCAATGCCTGGTGAATTACGGCCGCGGCTTCCTGCTCTTCAGGACTCAAGTAAAGATTTCTTGACGAGATGGCCAGACCGGAATCTTCCCGCACGGTCGGCAACACAATGATCTCTGTCTCGAAAGCGAGATCTCTGACCAACCGCTTTATCACAGTTGCCTGTTGCGCGTCCTTTTGACCAAAGTACGCGAAGTCAGGACGCACAATGTTGAACAGAATTGTGACAACGGTTGCGACGCCACGAAAGTGTCCGGGTCTTGACGCACCTTCAAGTTGTTCTGATAAACCTTCAACATTCACGAAGCTTGAAAAGCCTTTCGGATAGATCTCTTCAACTGGCGGCGCAAAGATGTAATCAACGTTGTAATCGGTCAGAAGCGCGGTGTCCTTCGTCAGGTTCCGGGGATATTTGTCGAAGTCTTCACTAGGACCAAACTGAGTCGGGTTTACAAAGACTGAGACCACCACCACGTCACACATGCGACGTGCTTCGCGCACCAAACTGAGATGGCCTTCATGCAGCGCACCCATTGTTGGCACCAGCCCAATGGTCCGATCCTGCTCGCGGCGAATTTTGCGCGCGACGGAGCTCATGCGCTGACGACGATTGATTATTTCCATGATTTCACGTGGCAGGCTTCAGGACTTTTCCGCCTTGGAGTCCTTTACTAAAGGACCAATTTTCAATTCCTCCGCGGCATCGGCTGGCAGAGAGTAAGACTCTGCGTCAGAAGGATAAGTACCGTTTCTTACATCATCAGCGTATCGCGTAACGGCGTCTGTGATTGTCTCGTGCAGATTTGCATAAGGCCTTACAAATCGTGCAAGTTTACCGAATGAAAGTCCCAGCATGTCATGCAAGACCAGAACCTGGATATCACAGTGAACCCCGGCCCCAATTCCGATGGTCGGAATCTTCAGCGTCTCAGTGATGATCCTGGCGATCTCTCTGGGAACAACTTCCAGAACCACTGCGAATGCGCCAGCTTCTTCCAAAGCACGTGCATCTTCAATCAACTCTTGTGCGGCTGCCGCAGTCTTACCCTGAACGCGATAGGCACCGAGTTTGTTAATCGACTGCGGGGTCAGGCCGATGTGGCCCATCACAGCAATCTCTTCATCCACCAGGCGCTTCACGAGTTGAATTCGTTTGCGACCGCCTTCGAGTTTGATTGCTTCCGCACCCGCTTCTTTGACGAGTCGCAGTGCATTGCGCACGGCCTCGTCCTCTCCAGTGTGAAATGAACCGTAAGGCATGTCGGCAACCAGCAACGCGCGTTGGACAGCGCGGCGCACAGCCCGCGTACACATGACGATTTCGTCGAGGGTCACTGGGACCGTATTGCCGTATCCGAGGACGACGTTCCCCAAACTGTCCCCGACGAGGACTACATCGACGCCAGCCTCATCAACGATTCTTGCGGTTGGGTAGTCGTAGGCGGTTAGGCAGACAAGACGTTCGCCACGCTGTTTACTGGCTTTCAGTGATGGCGCAGATACCTTTTCAGGGCGCTCAGGCTTCAGATAAGGCATAGCTCAGCTCTTTCTACACGTAGACTGATTAGTTAGATGGCTAATTAATAGGTAAGTCCTAAGATGTAGGCGCTGCTTGACCAAGTGCGGGCATTATAACGACAAAAACAGAAAACGGGAAAAGCGGGCAAGGCGCGTTCGAGGAACCGTAACCTTGTTTGGTGGGCTGTAGAAACGACCAGGAGGAGTTGGGAATCGTTCGACCGCAAGACCGGCTTTGCACAAAAAATCTTTTCCGTTCCGGCTGTGCCGCACCCTTGCGATAAGCCTGCGGCTTGCTGATAGTTCAACTTGAATATCAGGCTATGCCTAAACTGTTCCACATTTGAGGCATAGCCTCGATAAAAATTCATGAGACGTTCGGTAAGCCGTAGGCATACCGCAAGGAATGCGGCTAAGCCGACGCCTTCCGACTACTGCACATTATTTATATCGTGATTCTTGTGGCCGGGATTCCAGCGCACCACTAGAGAGTCGTCAGTCGTCTCTTCGAGTAGCTCATCAATCGTCTTCAGCAATGTTGGGTGCACAAGGTTCGCGCACAATTCGGCAAAGGGGACGAGCACAAACTTACGCAGATGAAGTCTTGGGTGTGGCAGCGTAAGAAACTCGCTAGTGCGCTTCTCCTTACCGTATATCAAGAGATCGAGATCGATGGTGCGTGGCCCTTTAGCAACGTCACGAGTTCGGCCCAGCGAATATTCCACTCGCAGCAACCGCGCCATCATCTGTTCAGGTGTCGGGAGTTTATCGCCGCGCAATTCCGCTACCATGTTGAGAAAGGATGGTTGGTTGGAACAATCAACGGGTTGGGTTTCGTAAACACGTGACAAACGCGAAATGGTTAGCCCTGAATCCAGCATGCCCCGCACCCCAAGCAGAAGGTTGCCGGCGCGATCACCCAGGTTGGAGCCGAGACTGACGTAAGCGTAAACCTTTGAGTGTAGGAATGGCGACATGGGTCGGGATGGTCTTCGGCTAGGACTTTGATCCTGTGGTTCGAGTTGTGTGAATGTCTAGCTCGACTCTATTTGAACAATTTCGAGCAAGTTGATTCTATACTGAAACGGACGATCTCAAATCTCTTATTGGAAAGGCCTTGCCTCAAAAGTCTGGAAACCGACTCTCATTCATACCGGGCTTTGGCCCGGTAGTCAGGACAACGACGATGGGTCCAACCGTTTTAACGGTTTCTCGATGCGCTGAAAGCTTTTGGTGGAGAATATGTTTACGGATTAATGAAAGATAGAAAAAGTTGAAACGGTTGGTCTCCTCAGTCCCCGCCCCTGGTCACCGGGTTGAAGCCCGGTGTGAATGAAAACGACTTTTAGGGCAAAGCCTATTGGAGATTTAAACTAAAGAACATCGCAAGCAACTCACCAACAGCCTTAGTGTAAACCTAGCTGCAAAGAAGGAAAGACGACCACAAGACCAAGATAAAGGCCGCAACGAGAATCAAGGCCAAAGTCCACAGACCCAGAACCAAAGAACCTAAATCCCAGTCGCACCAAAATTACCACCACCCCATGTCCCAACTCTCAACACTCATCTGGCTAAAGTGGCGGCTTTTTAGGAACGCGCTTCGCTCGCCCAGGGCCGCCGTGAATCGCATCGCGTCAATCCTGGCGATGCTGTTAACCGCATTCTTTGCTCTTTTGTTGGCCTTCGGACTTGGTATAGCGGCGTTCGCGCTTACTCATCCTGAAGGAGTCCGCGCGTTTATCGAGCGTCGATCGCCAACGCCGATCGAACCCGGGATCTCAGCAGAGTTCATCCTCTTTTCCATTTTCGCTCTCTCTTACCTCTTGTGGGCCACAATTCCACTTAGCACCGGCAGCGGCCGTCAATTCGAGCCTGGCAACCTCCTGATGTATCCCGTCAGTTTGAAGAAACTTTTTGCCCTCGATTTTGTGAGCGACCTGGTCACCACACAATCGATCTTTGCCATTCCGTCGATCATCGCGATTGGAATCGGTGCAGGTCTTGGCAGTGGTCACCTGGTTCGGGCCATGATCGCGAGTCTCGCAGCAGTTGCGCTCGGGTTGTCTTTGACGAAGTGGCTTTCAGTCTCAATCGGTTCGCTCATTCGCAAAAGGCGAACGCGCGGGGAAACGTTAATCGCGTTGATTGGTGGTGTCCTCGCACTTTCCGGTGCACTGGTTGGACAGATCGCGCCGATGATCTTCAGATATGCGGATGTTGTTAAGCTGCTTCGTTGGACGCCACCGGGCGCAGCCGCTTACGCACTCTCAACCGGTCTAACAGGAAGCATCGCGGGATATCTGCTCGCAATCCTCGCCCTCCTCGGGTACACGTTCGTTCTGGTCTGGGCTTCTTATTGGATTGCCCGGCGAACTGTGTTGGGCATTGGTGGTCGCAAGAGAAAAGTTGCGGCAAATGTGATCGAGAAGACCGAGACGCACACAGGTTGGGATCTGCCCTGGATGTCTCCCGCGCTATCAGCTGTTGTCGAAAAAGAGTTGCGCTACGTGATGAGGAACGCACAGGTCCGGATGATGGCGCTCATGCCGATGATTCTGATTCTGATCCGACTCGTAAACAGGAGAAGTTTCGCACAGGGGCGTAATGCACCGCAGTTTTCCAGCGACTTCTTTTACTATGGTGAAGGTCTGATTGCGACGGGCGGTGTGCTTTACGTCTTTTTGGTGCTTACAGGGATCTCCTGTAATCAGTTCGCGTTTGAAGAGAGTGGGATGCGTACACTCATTCTCTCACCAACACCGCGGCGAACCATACTGATTGGTAAGAACATCTCCACTACCGCTGTGGCGTTTCTGTTTGCAGTGGTGCTGCTTGGGATCAATCACCTGATATTTCGTGACATGACCATAAACACGTTTCTGTTTGTGAGTCTCAGCTTCATCGTATTCGCAGCGATGATCTCGATGATCGGCAACTCGTTATCGATTCGGTTTCCAAAGCGAATGAAATTCGGCAAGCGAATGAACGTGTCGGGCGTGGTTGGGTTGTTGTTGATTCCAATGATCGCGGTGCTTGGATTGCCGCCACTGGGAGCAGTTGCTGCTGCGTACATCGCGCAAAGTTTAGCGATTGGGTATGTTACACTTTTCGTGTTCGCGCTAATTGCTGTTGGTTTCTATCTTTTGATCATTGATTCGCAAGGCGAGTTGTTGCAACGGCGAGAAGTGGAGATTTTGGAAGCCGTGCGCGAACCGAGTGATGAATGAAGTTGTCAGTGGTCAGTTGTCAGTGGTGGTCTTTGGTCTTTGGTTTTGGTCTTGGGTCTTAGGTCTTTGATCTTTGGTGTAGGTAGGCGCGACTCGATGCCACCAGCGCGCAAATCCTAACGCACAAATCCATCGGGCATTGACCAACAATCAAAGACCAAGACCCAAGACCAGAAACTAAAAACCAAAGACCACCACTGACAACTGACCACTGACCAATCGACAACTGACCAACTCCAGCGATGCATCCAAGCATCCGGGCGGGTATTTAGAGCCCCGTCAATACACAAATGGCTCGAAGAAGATTTCGCAGCAATCAGCGGCACGAACCCACCTCCGAACGCTCGTTCCAGGAGTACATCCTCTCAACTGCCGGTCCCCAAACCTCCCGCGTTGAACTGATGCGCCTCGTGCGCGGCGGTGAGGACACCTACTTAGAGCTCAAAGTTAAGTTGTCAAATCCTGAACGTGTGGCCCAGGAGATCGTCGCGCTCGCCAACACCGGCGGCGGCGTGATCGTTTTCGGAGTCAACGATCAATTGCGGGTTGAGGGTGTGGAAGACGCCGAGAGTGTTCAAGAAGAGTTGGTCAGGATTTGTCGAGAAGAGATAGACCCGCCGCTCACTCCGTTTATAGATCGTATTGCTTTTGATAATGGACGCCGCGTAGTAGCGCTCGACATCGAAGGTAAGCGCCGTCCCTACCGAACTCGCGATGGACGTTTTTATATTCGTGTTGGTGCCGAAAAGCGTGAGACAGGGAGAGAAGAACTGTCTGCATTGTTGGACGAAGCGCGACCACTAAAGTACGAAAACGTTCCCGTGATCGCTGCGACCATAAAGGACATAGACGAGGCGCATCTTTGGAGTTATTTGCGTGAGTTCGAAGGAGACGCGTTTGATGGGGCCAACGCCCGGGCCTATCCCACAAAGGAACTTCTGGAACGAGACCTGTTGTTAGCGACACCGCATGGGGCCGAAGTAGTACCGACAGTTGCCGGCCTGTTGTTGTTTGGTCACGACAACCGGGTGTCCGAGTTGCTGCCGCGTTCGGCCGTTCAGGTAACGCGTTACGCAGGCGATTCGATCCAGGCCCCCGTAGTCGAGCGAACACAACTCTCAGGCAATTTACTTACTTTGTACGAATCGGTTCTTAAGTTTATCGAGCGTTACGCGGATCTGTGGGACGTACGGCCGAAGGTTCCTGCTACTTCACAGGTTGAGGAGAGTCCGATTCAGGCCCGGGCAAATTACAGTCGGGAGGCAGTGAGTGAAGCCGCAGCAAACATGCTGGTCCATCGGGATCTGGTGTTAAGGGAGCAGCCGACAAGAATCAACATCTTCGACCAGAGTCTGGAGTTTGTTAATCCTCGACGATCGATGGGTTTTTCGCCGGTGGCACAGAGGGCAATTCGTTACGGCATACCACAACGATTGAACCCACAGATCGCTGCGGTATTTCAGAGTTCAGCGTACGGATTGAAATTGCCCACCGGTGGGTTACCGTCGTTGTTGCGAGAGGCGCGACGGTTTTCAAATCGGCGTGCGGATCTGGTGACGTTTAATGATGAGTTCAGGTTGAGGTTGCATGGGGTTTGAGATTGCGGATTGCGGATTACGGATTGCGGATTGCGGATTGCGGATTTGGGAATTGGAATTTGGAATTTGGTTTTCGTAGTGGGGAGTTATTAGTGGCCAAAGATATCAGGTCGGGAAGGGTGGTTTACCCCCGCTGGTTGGGTGGCATGATCCTAACACTTCAGGTGCGGCGCCAGATTCCAATTTCCAAATTTTTCCAAATCCCAATTCCCAAATTCCAAATTCCAAATTCCAAATCCGCAATCCCAAATCCCAAATCCGCAATCACACGCTTTGTCCTGCCACGAATCCCGACGACCAGGCCCACTGGAAATTGTAACCACCGAGTTGGCCAGTCACGTCCACTACTTCACCAATGAAATAAAGCCCCTTCACCTTCTTGGTCTCCATCGTCTTTGATGAAAGCTCGTCCGTTGAAACTCCACCAGCGGTGACTTCCGCCTTGCGAAAGCCTTCTGTTCCAGCCGGCATCACCTGCCAGCCATTTAGTCGAGATCCGATGAGAGCGAGTTCCCTGGTTGTATATTCCTTCAGCGGTTTCGACGGAGCGTGCAGGGCACACCACGCATGCGCGAAACGTCGCGGGATAAACTTACTCAGAAAGTTGGCCAACTCCATCTCGCTTTTCTGACTTTCGATCAGCACCTCAGTCGCATTCTGTTCCGGCACCAGATTGATCGTGATTGGCAACCCGGGTTTCCAATAAGAGGAGATCTGAAGAATGGCTGGACCACTCAACCCTCGGTGGGTAAACAGAATGTGCTCGCGAAATTTTGTCCCCTCACATTCTGCGATCGCGTCGATGGCGATGCCACTTAACGACGACAACTGACGGCGTGACTCTGGTCGGAGCGTGAAAGGTACCAGTGCCGGCCGCGGTGCTTCGATTGCCAGGTCAAACTGGCGTGCGATGCGATATCCGAAATCTGTGGCACCTAACGTGGGGATCGATAAACCACCAGTGGCGATGACCAACGACTCGGCCGCAATAGTTTCCTTTCCAACTTCGATTTCAAAGCGACTGTTTCTTTCGACACTACCTACTTTGGCGTTGCATCTGATCTCGACCTCTGCGTCACGACATTCCTTCAGTAGCATGTCGATGATCAAGCTTGATCGTTCGTTACAAAACAGTTGCCCGAGTTTCTTTTCGTGATAGGCAATGTTGTGTTTTTCAACGAGCGCGATGAAATCTGAAGGTGTGTACCTGGCTAGCGCGGATTTTGCGAAGTGCGGATTTCGCGAAAGGAAGTTTTCAGGCCCAGCGTTTAAGTTTGTGAAGTTGCAACGACCACCACCCGAGATCGCGATCTTTTTGCCGATTCGCTCTGCGTGTTCAATGACGACAACGCGGCGACCTCGTTTCCCTGCCTCGATCGCGCAGAAGAGTCCCGCAGCACCACCGCCGATGATAACGACATCTGTTTCTGATGCCGGCATACTTCGAAGTATGGAGACGATCCGTTGGCATGCGAGTCAGTACCACCTCGCAGTAGCGGGTGGATCTTCGACATTGCCCATTGCTGATTGCCAAATTGCCGATTCTGGAAAGCGCCCTAATCCTCAATCATCAATCGGAAATTGGCAATGTAACGATCCACCCACTACCGCGAGGCGGTATTGACTCGCATGCTCCGGGATCTGAGTCACAGTCTCTGAAGCCAGTGGGCTTAATGAGAGTCATATAAACAAAGGCAGCTACTTTCGCAGCTGCCTTACAACTGACCACTAACAACTGACCACTGACTATGTCACTTTCCATCCGGTTTCGGCGCGTTGTATACAGACCGCGCCTGGATCACGTACTCCTTGTCGTCGTAAGTCCCGTCACCATTCACGTCAATGCTCACTTTGATCTTGTGTGCTTTTCCATCGCGCACTTCGCCAGGATTGAATGCCAGACTATATTGACTACGCAGCAACGAATTGATCGAACCCAACACCTTCGGCAGTTCACCTTCAAACGTCACCGGGTAATAAGCGCCACCAGTCTCCTTAGCAAACGTCTTCAAAGTGTTATCGGCTTGTAGAAAAGTCATTCTTCCCGGCAGTCCATCAAGCCTGTCCACAGCACCTAGCTGGTCACCATATCGTTTGAAGAAAAGATTACCGGTGCCGATGATGTAGATCGGGATGCCGGAATTTTGTGCGATCTTGCGAGCATCACCGTAGTTGATCTTGCTGAAGGTATCGATACCAGATGCGATCAGAATAATTGCACGTCGTCGACCCTGGATGCTGACCATTCCCGAATACTCCGCAGTTGGCAGTTCGGAATTCTCAAGCACAACAGCGTCGCCACGCCCACCAATGAGCGTAAATTTCAATGCGTCGAAAAGATTCGTTTCTCTAAAAGCGGGGTAGTTTCGCAGCAGCAGATTGATGACGGCATTGATTCTTCCGGGATCGTTCGTGAAGTCAGTTAACGGCGTTGGCCTCATGTCAAAGGCGACGACCGACACGTAATCCTCGGGTTTGATGAACCGCGAAAGAAACATCGCAGTAGGTCGAATCACTTCATACGTGCCCGGCTCCCAACCACCACTACCGTACAATCCAAACATCTCAGACCACTTGCTGTATTCCACAACCATCGTCACCGTGATTGGAGCTTCGGGTGTAGAAAAGTTTGAGATCGCCATGGGTTGGTTATCGACAAAAAGCGCGAAGTTCTCCTTCTTCAACCCATTGACCACCTGACCACTCTTCTTGTGATAAACCACCGCATCGACGTTGACTATCTGAGTACTGATTGTCAGTTTTTCTGCGTCTTGAGGCTTACCGACAAGGTCCGGCGGCAGAGGTTCCTGGTTTTCGCCATCCTTCTTTTCGGCCGGGCGTTTGTTCTTCTTTTCGTTGGTTGTCGGCGGTTGCCGGCGGGATTGCGCGTTGGCCAGGTTAGCGAGGTCCGCCAACAGGAATCCCGAAACCACGGCGAATGCGAGTAAATAACGGCAGAGTCTGGAGAGTTTCATAAATCTTCCTTACAGGGGAGGGTCCGGGATTTGTGGCAACCCGGACGATAAAACCGAAGCTGTGGAATTGTGATGCCGTAGGAGAGCCGTAGTTTGCCTTTTTTACTGCCTCACCGCGGGTTAAATCCGCCGGCTTCTGCTTCTACAACTACGTCGTAGGTGCCGGTATTGTCGGCGAGATTCCCTTCATTAACACCTAAAAACAGTACTCCATCGCGCTGTGCCACAAAGTCGCGCCGATTTCCCACCAGGATGAAGTCGTCGTTGTCGTCGCCAATGACTGCGATCAGCGCTCCGGTTGGTTCAGTGCGCATCAGCTTTTCGTTATCAGCGATGGTCGCAACGCCGGCGGGGGTGGCAAATCGTCCACCGCCAAGCGAGATGCGATTCGACGCACTGATCTTTAACCGCTGGCCTTTGCGCACGACTAAACCGCTGTTTGTCCAACCGTTGTTGGTGGCGTCTGCTCGGACTGAGATCTTGATTGTAAAGAAGCTTGGTGATGTCCCACTGACGGGTTGGACGGGAGTATTTCGCGGAACCGAAGCCTCACTGTCGCGAGCAGGTTGCGATGTGGGTTCGGTTCGAGCCGTATCATTTGCGGGTTCTTCAGTCCCAGCCGTCTGTATGCCGCCGGTCGAATCAAACTCGATCGACTCGATGTCCTCGACATAAATCGTCGTGCGACTGCGACGTCCCTTGGCACCGGCGCCAATCAACACGGTGAACTGTTGGTCTTTAAAACCAACGACGTCGCCACGAATGACGCTCCCATCCTTTAATCGGATTGTATCGGCGAGCGACGGCACGGTGAACACCGCAATAAGCGTTAAAGCGGTGAACGAGTGAAAGATCTTTTTCATGATGGTTCTCCCGAGGGCTTTTCACGACGAGGTTTAGCAAGAGTCGAATCCAATTGCAAGCGGGAGAGGTCGGTAGTCGGCTGGTGCGATGCTTGGCCAAGGGAAAAGGTTGTGATCGCCTCAAGATGATGAGTATTCTGGCCGCGGAGGGAGGCACAGAGATGCTAAACATTCGTGGTGTATACGAGGTTGCAATTCGCGTTAGTAACCTGCCTCGATCGGAAGCTTTTTACAAAGATGTATTGGGATTGGAGGAGGGTCTCCGCGATGAGAAACGCAACTGGCTATTTCTTCGAGCGGGTGGTTTGGCGGGCATGATCGTCTTGCAAGAAGACGCTGGAACATGGCCCAAGCAGCACTTTGCCTTCACTATTGATGAAGGGGACATTGACTGGGCCGCGAGCGTGCTGAAGGAGAAAGGACTGGAGATTGAGGGTCCGGTGCTTCATGAATGGATGCCGGCGAAGTCGGTCTATTTTGATGACCCGGATGGTCACTCGCTGGAGTTGTGTGCGCCAGTGGTCCGATGAGAGTGCCACAATATACTTGATGCACCTGTCTTTGCTCCTGAGAGCGAGATGTTTATAGCCTGAAACTCTCGAACACCGTCGCTCCACTAGGAGCGAAATTTCCCGTCATCGCCCCATTGCGCTTGTCTGGAACGCTCGTGCGGTATCGCGCCACACCATAAACATCTCGCTCGTCCGTAACAAAGATACATGCGTCAAGTATGTTGATGCTGTTGAATCGATCTCCAGCGGTCTCCTAGGCCAGCACCGAGCTGGAAGCCCGGTGTGAATGAGAGGTCAACCCACCACTCGCAGGTATGAGTTGGCAGAGACCAGACCTTTTGTGCAAAGCCGCGCAAGTTCTTGTGTCCTGCCTTCCAGTAGGGCGAACTAATCTGCAAGTCAACCCATCCGTACTCGTTCTCTTTAACAGGACGAGGGGGCAACGTTTGTGAATCGCAGATGTTCTAATGATCCGCTCACGCCCGTTTGGGCCATCCTGATGTCCAACCTGTCTCCCCGACTCGTTTCTAAATTAAGGTCTCTCGGCAGTCGCCTAGACTTGCCACGTCCGAGTTCGTTCGCCATGTAATCTCTTTGGAGTCAAAACTCATGCACCCGATTACGAAAGTAACCATCTCAGGTCTCCTGCTGACAATCTGCCTCATCACAATCGAACAATCCCTGACCCAGATAACAACGGCACAGCAGCAACCTGATTACTCAACCCTCAAAACTCAAGCTGAACAGCTTTACGCATCCGGTTCCTACGCCAAGGCGCACGAACTCTATAAAAAGGTCGACAAGACTCCCCTTGGTACTGCCGATGTGCGTTGGGTTGAGTTTCGTATCGCCGACACACAATGGCGATCACAGGCTGCGACTCAAACTGCCGACTCAACAAAGTTCGACGAAGCACAGAAGCAGTTGGAGGAGTTGATCAGGGTTGTCGATAAAGAGGGCGAACGAGATCTGGTTTGGGCCGAAGCGAAAGAGTCACTGGGAGATTTTTATTGGACACGGCGCAATCAAATCAACTGGGGCGCAGCTTGGCCCAACTATCAACAGGCGCTTGACTGGTGGGCGGGACAGAAGGATCTCAACACGGCACGCGCTCGGTATCTCGGAATAGTTTTCAGAGCTGCCAATCCACCTCAACGCGATCACTATTACTACTATGGTTATTACGGAAACCAGTTGTCGTTGGATATTCTCGAGAACGCCTTAAAACTGAATCCAGATCAGAATCAGGAAGCGCAGTTGCACTACTTGATCGCGATGACCATGCGTTATCACGGTGGTGATTGGGAGTTTCGCCAACGAGTACCGGATGAGTTCGAGGCCGCGATTAAAGCTGGGGTTAAAACTGATTGGTACGACGACGCGCTTTTTCAATATGCAGAATGGATGCACCAGAACGGCGAGATTCGCCAGCATGAATCAGGCGATTGGTATCAGGAACCTGATTACGTTAAGGCAGTGGCGATCTACCGTCGCTTGCTTCGTGAGTTTGCCAAAGGCGAGACGCGTTACTACGACCAGGCTGAACATCAGATTAGGAACATCACTGAACCAATGTTGGGTCTTGGTGTCTCAAATATTTTCCTTCCGAATTCGGAACTTCAATTCAATCTAAACGCGCGCAACCTTAAGCGTGTTGATTTCACGATCTACCGGATCGATCTCACACGCGACATTCGCTTCAGTGCAACTGGTGACGGAGACGAGGGTGTAAGTGACACTAATGAATGGAACTGGATACAGAAGATCCGGGCTTCCGATCGCGCTGCCGTGAAATCATGGTCTGAAGATCTGAATGACAACGGACTTCATAAGCCTATCAACAAGGAGTCGCGAATCGCCGGTCAGTTGCCGTTGGGAGCGTACTTGCTCGAGGCAAGGAGTGGTTCAAAGACTGCGCGCGATCTGCTGATGGTGAGTGACGCTTCGATTGTCGTGAAGGCCTCGGCGAAGCAAGCGCTTGTCTACTTCTGCGATGCCATCACCGGAGCACCGATACCGCAGGCAGACATCGCTTTGTGGGAAACTTTCTACCTGGACAACAAATGGCACTGGCGGAAACTCAAACAGGTTTCCAACAACGACGGTCTGGCTGTCTTTGCTTTAACGAATTCGTACCACCAAAACCTTTTGGCAACCGCTTCCAGCGATGGACGGCAGTCGTTCTCGCCCGGACAGGCGCAGGTGAGTGATCAGGATACGCAGCCGTGGCGCATCTACGCTTTTACCGACCGCGCGGCGTATCGACCGAAAGAGACTGTGCAGTGGAAACTGCTCGCGAGAAAGTTCGCCAACAACATCTATTCAACACCTGCGAACCAGATCATTGAGTACCAGATCAAAGACCCGCGTGGAACGAAGGTTCATGAAGGCAAAGCCACTCTGAACACTTTCGGCAGTGCGTGGGGAACACTTGAACTTACAGAGCAGCTTCCTTTAGGCGAATACACGGTCGAATTCTGGGCCCAGGGCAGACACAACGGAATCGGCAGCGCCAGACTCTTCAGGTTGGAAGAGTACAAACTGCCTGAATTCAAGGTTGAGGTGAAAACCCCGGAGGAAAATGGAAAGAAGAAGACATTCCGTTTGGGTGACAAAGTTTCAGTCGACATTCAGGCTGACTATTACTTTGGAGGAGCAGTCAGTAATGCAACTGTTGAGGTCGTTGTCTTTCAGAATTCGTTCTATCACTACTGGTATCCACAACGTGAATATCCCTGGTACTACGACGACATCGAGCTGCACCGGCAACGCTACTACTACGGCGGACAGGGACAGGTAATCAAACGCGAGACTATCAAGACCGACGCGACCGGAAAAGCCACCCTCACTTTCGACACACCGCGGCAAAACTACAATCAGGACTTCGATTATCGAATTGAAGCTCGCGTCACAGACTCGTCTCGTCGCGAGATCATAGCGAGTGACAACGTGCGAGTTACACGGCAGCGTTACTACGTGTACGCACGCCCGCAACAGAACATTTATCGGCCCCGCGACAAGGTCACTTTCGAGATCAAGGCGCTCGATGCCAACAATGAGCCGGTAGTTTCAGAAGGCACCGTAAACATCCAGCGTAACTACTGGTACGAGGTCTGGATCGATCCAAACGGTCGAGAAGTTAAGGGTGAAGAGCTCCGCTTGTTACAAAGAAAGCCAGGAATTTTTCCCCCGGGAGTTAAGAAAGGACAGGCTCCGTGGAAGCTGAAGTTTCGAGGTTACCAGGTCGAAGACATTTCAACCGCAAAGGTGAAGACCGACAAAGAGGGCAATGCTGAAGTCAGTTTCACCCCTGACAAAGAAGGCTACTATCGAATGAGCTGGCAAAGTAGCCAGGTAGCCGAGAAGCGAGACAAGTTTCTTCCCTTGATCAAAACCGACGCGCACGTCTTCGTTGCGACGAACACAACCACTGATCTCGGTTACCGTCACGGCAGCGTCGAGATTGTCGTTGATAAGGACACGTTTCGTTCAGGGCAAACAGCCCCGGTTATCCTCAACGTGCCTACGAACGATCGATATGTTCTGTTCAGTGTTGAGGGTGATGATCTCTACAGTTATCAGCTGGTCCACGTAACCGGCACCAGCAAACTCATCAACCTTCAGATCGATGAGAAGCACATTCCCAACATCTATCTGAAAGCTGTCATGGTGAGTGATGCGCAAGTGGCATTGGATGTTAAGCAAGTCGTGGTGCCCCCGGCGGATCAGTTCCTGGCAGTAGATGTGAAGGCCGATCGCGAACAGTACCAGCCACAAGAAGAGGGCACACTCGCGATCACCACGCGCGATGCCCACGGGCGACCAGTGTCAGCAGAAGTTGCCCTCGGCTTAGTTGATGCGTCGGTCAACTACATTCAGCAGGATTACGCTGGCGACCCGCGCCAGTTTTATTACGGACGAAAGCGTGGGCAGGTCGTGCAAACGATGAGTACGTTTAATCAAAAGAGCTATGCGTTGTTGAGTGAGATTTCGAAAGATCAGTTGATCGACCGGCGCGCAATGAGTGAAGACGAAGTGGATGCCCTTCGAGTTAAGGAAAAGGGAGCCCAGGCCGCTGGAGGCGGCGCAAAGTTTGCCAGACTCGAGGCCAATGCACCGGCAGCTGTTTCTGAAGTGGTAACCGTGAGTGGCGATGTCTTAAGTCGACAGATCGCAGATCTGCCGATCAACGGTCGTCGAGATCAGGCAAACCAATTCACAATCGAATCAAAGGTGGTTGATGGCCAGGAACCAGCCGTTCAGGTGCGCAGCGATTTCCGTTCAACCGCATTGTGGCAACCCGACGTGCGCACGGATGCGAACGGCGCGGCGATTGTTAAAGTGAAGTACCCCGACTCGCTCACGACCTGGCAAGCAACGGCACGTGTAGCGAGCGCAGGAAATCAGTTTGGCATCGCCAACACTTCAACCAGGACAAAGCAGCCTCTAATCGTAAGATTGCAGGCGCCACGCTTCTTTGTGGTTGGTGATCAAGTCACGATCTCCGCGGTCATTAACAACAACACAGATGAGGTGATGAGTGTTTCCCCAGGTCTGAATGCGGAAGGACTCAATATCACCGGTCGAGTCGTTAACGGTCAGAAAGTTGCTGAAGGTACGCCCGTCGACGTGAAACCGAACGGCGAAGCGAGAGTTGATTGGTTGGTGTCAGTCGCTCACGCGAGCATCGCGAAACTGAAAGTCCAGGGACGCGGTCAGGAATATGCGGACGCGATGGAGAAGACTTTTACGATCTACGAACACGGGATCGAGAAGTTTGTTTCGCGTTCAGGAAAGATGCGCGGAGACAGTGTGGCAGTGAAACTCGATGTTCCCGGCGCGCGGCGTGGTGACTCGACTGTGATGACAGTCCAGGTCGCGCCCAGCATGGCCACGACGATGATCGATGCGCTGCCTTATCTAATCGACTATCCCTATGGCTGTACAGAACAAACGATGAGCCGTTTTCTGCCCGCGGCGATCACAGCAAAGACGCTTAGAGATCTCGGACTGAAACCCGAAGTTGCAATGATTAAGATCTTTGGAGGCATTGAGACTGCCACTGCTGAGGCGACTCACCCGAAAGGGAAACGCGACTTGCGCGAACTGGATGAGATTACCAGGCAGAGTCTTGAACGCCTTTACAACTTTCAGCATAGCGATGGCGGATGGGGTTGGTGGAAGGAGGGTGACAGTGATCACTTCATGACCGCCTACGTGGTGTGGGGAATGACGCTCGCTCAGCAAGCTGGTATTCAGGTCAAACCTGAGGTTATTTCTCGTGCAGTGAGTTTTCTGGACAAAGAGGTCGTTGAAGCCGAGTCCAGCTTTGATCTGCAAGCATGGATGCTGCACGCGCTCGCAACTCATCATGCGTCCAGCAAACAATCTGAAGTAACCAAGTTTCAATCAAAGGCGTTTGAGAACCTTTGGACCAACCGCGACAAACTCAATGCGTACACACGCGCGTTACTTGCGCTCTCCGCCCATGGGTTCGGTTACGAAGCGCAAGCGAAGACGCTGGTTGAGAACCTCGAAAACGGAGTGAAGCTCGACACCAAACCCGACACGTCGATTGTGCAGAGCGGTGTGCGGACAACAGATCCATCGGTCATTGGTACGGCGCACTGGGGAGAGGACGGTATCTTCTGGCGCTGGTCAGATGGCGGAGTGGAAGCAACCTCATTTGTGTTGCGGGCGCTGCTGGCTATCGATCCGAAGAACAAACTAATCGAACCCGTCACCAACTGGTTGATCAAGAACCGCCGTGGCACTCAGTGGAGCAACACGCGTGACACGGCAATCGTCGTGTTGACAATGAACGACTACCTGAAGACCACCGGCGAAGTTCAAACTCAACTCGGTTACGAAGTGGTGGTGAATGGGACGACTATCGCGACGAAACAGATCAACGCTGAAGATGCATTGAGCGCCCCGACGCGTTACGAAGTTCCGCGCGCTATTATTCGCGACGGCGAGAACAGCGTGGTGGTGCGTCGCAAGAGCGGCAATGGACCACTCTATTTCGCAGCGGCTGCATCCTTCTTCAGTCTGGAAGAACCACTGACGCCCGCTGGTAATGAGATCTTTGTGCGGCGGCAGTATTTCAAACTGGTGAACCATAAGACGTTGCTGAAGGGCTTTGTTTCAGAACGAGTCCCGTTAATGGACGGAGAAACGGTGAAGAGCGGCGATCGGATTGAAGCCGTAATTACGGTTGAGGCAAAGAATAACTACGAGTATCTATTGTTTGAAGATCTCAAGCCGGCCGGATTGGAAGCTGTGCAGATTCGCAGTGGCGAAAATCTTTATGTGAAGGAGATCAAGTCTGGCAGCTTGAACGGCAAAGGTTCCGAACTGATGAACTTTAAATATGCGAGTGACTTCACCGGTCGCAATCGCTGGGTTTATCAGGAACTGCGCGATCGCAAGGTGGCGTTGTTCATTGATCGATTACCGGAGGGAATTTGGCAGTTGAGTTACGAGATGAGAGCAGAAAGCCCGGGAACATTTCATGCACTGCCTGTATTGGGCCACGCGATGTACGTCCCTGAGATCCGCACGAACGGACAAGAGATCAAGATCAATGTGGTGGACTAGGTCATTGCCGATTGGTGATAGCCAATTGCTGATTGCTGATTGCGATGGCTGATTGCTGATTGCGATGGCTGATTGCGATGGCTGATTCATGATGCAGATGATCTTTTTAGCAATTGGCTATCGGCAATTTGCACTATTCCTATCTGCTCAGATTTGGAATTTGGAATTTGCCAAAGATATCAGGTTGGGA
>DATBMP010000449.1:0-15673 GCA_036554845.1 Pyrinomonadaceae bacterium | reverse complement strand
GGCCAACTCAAACTTTTGAACCTCACTGACAAAATACAGAGCCTGCTGGTGATCACCAAACTCCTTACTGTGTTCGATACCTACGACAACGAAGCTGACGCGCTGAGCAGTTTTAAATAGATTTTCAGCAGTAGTTAAGTCGGAGTGATGAGAATAAGTGATGGTTGACTAATCACTTATTACTCATCACTTTTCTTTTAATTATGTTCCGTAATGCGCTCCGCCGTCTGCTGGCGATCGACGATCCTCCTGAGCGGACGGCGCTTGCATTTTCAATCGGTGTGTTCATCGCATTCTCGCCATTCCTCGGTATTCACACGATCATGGCGACCCTGATCGCCTTCATTTTCCGTTTCAACAAGATCGCCATCTACACCGGGACCTTCATCAATAATCCTTTTCTCACGCTGGTCCCAATCATCATCGCTTCATACGCAGTGGGTGCATTTGTCATGGGACGGCCATTGAGCATTCCGCCAGACGGGATCGAATTATTGCGGAATCCGCGGTTGCTAACCGGCGACTACTACCGGCGATTGTTCGTTCAAAGTTGGCACGTCGTAGTGCCCTTTAGCGTGGGTGGAATGATCTTGTCAGTTGTTTGTTCACTAATTGCTTATCCGCTAACATTGCGGGCACTTCGGGCCCGCCAGAACCGCAGGCAATCGGTCGCAAGCTCGGGGGAGAAATCCGGATAAAACGAAACAGTTATCAGGCTTTCAATAGCCTTGCGGATGCGTCTTTCATTGTTTTTTCGAGTGCTCGCGGCATCCGTTAATGGTCGGTTCTGCATCCTTAACTACACTTCAACTTCAGGGTTTGTATTGACTGCGCTATGAACAGATTTTTCATCTCCGCCTTCGTTTTGCTTGTCGCTTATCAGACAGCTTTTCCGCAGGCCAGTCCTGCGCCTCAACCCAGAACCGCACCACAAACTCCGATTCAACGACGAGAAACTGCAGCATTCGATCTGAGGGAGTATGGCGTTTCATTCGTAGCTGATGCGCGTTTGATCGTGATGATGGCCGCACTGGAAGCGGCGGGTCTTGATTCAACTGCTCCGGGTAGAGAGACTTCTGTTTTTCGTGCTCAGGTGCGGAAGGATCTCGCCGATCTCGATCCGGATCTGCGAACTCGCCTGCGCGTCTTCTATGAACGTAATAAGTTGCCCGCCCCTGCCACCGCGGCGGATCAGGCTTCGAGGTACGTGTCACTTGCCTTAGCAATGGGCCAACCTCCAACTCTGGATGCGCCTGAAAGGTCGGAGGAGCTTCCAGGTGGGCTTCTCGAAGTATTGGACTTCGCGCCATTGGTCCGCGAGTTCTATCGGCGGTCAGGCATGGAAGACAAATTAGTGACATACACTCGCGCCTATCAGGCGGAAGGTGATCGCCTGCGTCAACCGACAGCTGAGATGGTCCGCACCACTCTTTCATACCTGCACACTCGGCCCATTACCGTTTCGGTGGATAGAGTTTTGGTGAAACCTCCCTCCACTAAGAAGAATGCGCCAAAGACTTACACAACCCGCACACGTGAAAGACGGTTTTACATCCTTCCCGATCTACTAGGCGCGCAGGGAGCGATCAACTTTCGCATCATCGCAGACGAGTATTACGCAATCGTTCCGCAAGGAATTGACCCGGCGTCGTCCGAATTGCGACGTGCTTATCTCCAGTTTGTGATCGATCCACTCGCAATTCGATTTAATCGTCAGATTGCCGATCGTCGCGATCACATCAAACAGATCCTTGCAGAGCGCGAGAAAGCAGGAGCGACTGTTAGTCCTGACGTTTTTCTTGCCGTCTCACGATCGCTCGTTGCGGCAGCCGATGCGCGGTTCGAAGAGACAAAGAGACTTGAAGCCCTGACAATCGAGACGAGGACAAGATTGGCAGCAGCGAAAGATGACGCCGCTCGCACCGCAATTGCTCAAGAGACACAGGCGATCACGAAATCGATTCAAGACGTAACCACTGCGCGACTGGCTGACGAGTACGAACGCGGCGCTGTGCTTGCATTCTTCTTTGCCGACCAGCTGAAAGGCATCGAGACCTCCGGTTTCGACGTCGCGAACTTCTTTCCTGACATGATTGCTTCGTTCGATCCGGCACGTGAGATTCGGCGACCAGCCGAGTATGCAGAAACGCGACAAAAAGTTTTGGCTGAAAGACAAGCACGCGCTGCAACACGCGAGGCCGAAGCAGACAGCGGGCGCTATTCTCCGGCAGAGACAGCGAAAGCCGCTAGCCTTGTAAACAGTCTGTTGCAGGTTGAGGAACTCCTCAGATTGAAGGATTACAACAACGCGGAGGTTCGATTAAAAGATCTCTTCAAGGACCACCCACGCGAACCGCGCGTGTTCTTTGCCTTGGCTCAAACGGCGAGCCTGGCCGCACAGGATGCGACGGACGAAGAGGTGCGTGACGAGCGGTTGCGACGCGCCCTGGCAAACTATCGCTTCGCCCTGGAAGCTTCATCGCCGGAAACAGATCGAGGATTGATCTCCCGGGCGCACGAGGCGATGGGACGAATCCATGCATTCATGGATAACTTGCCGGAAGCGTCGAAGGAGTTCGACGAGGCGATCAAGATTGGGGATGTGCGCGGCGGGGCGTACCGAGAAGCTGTCGCAGGAAAGAAACGCTTAGAACAACCGTAACAGTGTTGTCGATTGACGATGGACGACCTTCGCGTTAGGCAAGGTTGCATTTACTGGTGAGGCGTCTGGTTATTGCCGATTTCCGATTGTCGATTGTCGATTTTCGCGATAGCTAAAGTTGCATTGCTGGTGATTCCGATTGAGTGAGGTCCGTGGATCAAAGCTCAATCGACAATCGTCAATCGTCAATACCTTACGTCATCCCGCCGCACTATCTCCAAAGGTTAAATCGGAGTACGTGAACCAACGCCACCGACACGAACGCGGTGCGGAACAGTCACATTGATATCTGGCATTATCTTGATGTCTGGTATCACGATGCGCGGCATCCGAATGTTTACGTTTGGCATCGTCACATCGATATCAGGAATCGTCATCGTTCCCGGTTGAAGCGCTCCGCTTTCTTTCGGCGTCAAAGTGATCGAGCGTTGATTCCGTTCGCGAACGAAGGTCAAGGTCACATCGCCTTCCTTCTTCTTATTCAATGCCCGAGAAAGATCACCAGCGCCCTCCACCTTCTCACCGTCCACCGCGGTAATTACATCACCGGCTTTGAGTCCCGCTTTTGCTGCCGGGCTATCGTCAACCACTGTGGTAACCAGCACGCCTTTACCATCAGCAATGCCAAAGTAATCGGCGAGTTGTTTCGTAAGGCCCATCGTGCTTACGCCAATCCGTCGATGTCTCCCCAAGGCAAAAACAAAACCATCGTTGTCACCATCACGCGGCAGAGTCCAAACGCCAGGCGCTTGGCGCTTGAACAGTTCCATCGTGTTCGCATAGTTATTGCGCTTAGCCAGTGTGACAGAGATCTCCTGTTCCGCTCCACCACGACTGATGACGAGCCGCACTGTCTGGTCAGGCGCAACTTCTGAAACCAAGCGGTTCAGTTTGCGCACGCTCGTCACGTTCTCGTTTTCGAAGCGAACAATCACATCGTCTTTTCTGAGTCCTGCCTTTTCAGCCGGGCTGCCGCTAACAACTTTGGTAACTCCAACACCTTTGGCTTCACGCAGTCCGTATCGGCCAATTTTTTCCTTGTCGATATCTTCTGCGTAGACACCGAGGAAACTACCTCCATCGTTGAAGAAAGCGAAAGACTGAAGGTCGGAAAATGTCTCAGCCGATGGTGGCGAGGGTGCTGTGGGAGCCTGGGGCGGAGACTGTTGCGCATAGGCGATGAGGGCGCAAGCGAGTACCAGGGAGACCAACAGCGAAACCTTATGTTTGACAGTCATAAAAGGAGAGTCCTCCGGAAAGATTTTTCGATTACACGCTTGATTGGAGGGGGAGTTCCGGAAAGTATCGTCAGGGGATGTCAGTGGTCAGTTGGCTGCGGTCAGCGGTCAGGGGGTCAGTTGGGCCTTGCACAAAAAGTCTTTTGGGTACGGCTCTGCCGCACCCTTGCGGTAAGCCTGCGGCTTACCGTTATTCCAACCTAATATCAGGCTATTCCTAAACTGTTCCATCTTTGAGGCATCGCCTCGATCAAAATATATGAAGGTTCGGTAAGCCGCAGGCTTACCGCAAGGATGCGGCCGAGCCGGAACTTTAAAAGGACTTCTTGTGCAAAGCGGGTCAGTTGGCCGTTGTGACTTCTGACCTCTGACTACTGACTCCTGTAGACCTCTTTCTCCCCCGATCTTTCAAGCGCGATCTTTCCTTCCGAATGTGCGAAATCCAGGTGCGCGACCGCTTCAGAAACGGCAAGAAAACGGTGGACATCATCAGTTTCCGGAAACATCTGTCGCGAAACCTCCCAGGCAGTTGCTCCAGCTTTCGGCAGTAAACCAATTACCAGGGCCTGGCGTTCTCGAATCGCGCGCAGGTAGCGATTGAAAAGCTCTTCGTAATCTGCCACCGGCTCACCATGACCTCCGTAAACAAAGGTCGGCGCAAAACTTCGTAATCGGGAAAGGCTGACAAGGTACTCCGCAAGTGAAGGAAATCGTCGTTCAGGGTTTAGCGGATCTGGCGAGAGTACGGGGTTCGGCGTGACGCGCTTTAGCACACAGTCGCCGGCAATTATTGTTCGGTCCGCTTCACGAATAAACGAACAAGAACCCGGTGTATGGCCGGGCGTGTGGATGATGCGTAGGGTGCCAGTCGCAAACTGCAACTCACTCTCATCTTCAAGCGAACTGTACTCGTGGTCATCAAGAGAATCAGCGTACTCTCGCACACGGTCGTACATTCGGCGCAACGATTGAATCTCGGTAGCGGGAACGCCGGCACGTTCGAGTAGTTTGCGATGATCTTCATGCTCAAGACGTCCCTCGCGATGGCCACTCTCCCATTCGTGGACCAGCACTTCAGCATCTTTTGCTTCGTCGCGAATTGAGCGTGCAAGTCCGCAATGGTCCTCGTGGGCGTGGGTCAGGACGATCCGACGAATGTCTCCGAGCCGGATGCGTTCCTTTCGCAAACCTTCGCGCAACGCTTCAATTGCCTCTTTCGTTTTTGGTCCCGTATCGATGAGTGTCAATGGATCTTCATTAATGAGGTAGACATTGACGGGACCGATGTAGAAGGGCGTCGGGACAGAGATGGGAACGATATGCATTATTGATTGCCGCTACCTGCTGGAACGAGTCAATTGCGTTTTTAAATGCTCGGGTTCTTTAATAATCATCTCGTTTCGGAGACGGCTTGTGCCTGAAGTTTCAATCTTAACCTTCGCTTCCTGCAACTTCTGGTATTTAGAATTGCGTAACACAAAAGTAGGCTCTGCCGCATCCCTTGCGGTAAGCCTAAGGCTTACCGAACGTTCTCGTACTTTGATTGAGGCTATGCCTCAGATGGGACGGTTAGGCATAGCCTGATAATTCAAGTTGGACTAACGGTAAGCCGCAGGCATACCGCAAGGATGCGGCGCAGCCGAAAAGCAAAACACTTTTTGTGCTAAGACTCTAATTGGATCAATACACCCACTTATTCGCGTCGATCAGCAGGCCCGCGATTCGTTGACGCGCAGCAATCGTATTCATCGGCGTCATCTTCGTAAATCGACGCAACGCCGCCAACAACGTCCGCAGCTCGTCTCCCTCCGACATTCCTGACAACGTGTTCTTCGCGTGAACCTCAATTCGCTCAATCGCATCGTTGCAAAAAACTCTCGCCATGTCGATGTAACGCTCCGCTGCCGCTTCACCTTGCGACGCCGCCAACTTCTGAGCGCGCAAAATTGCCGATTCCATCGCATACGTATCGATGATCACGTCAGCAATCCCGAGAAGGATTTCCTGCTGCTCGGCAAGCTTCATCATGTACTTCTGCGCCGCCGTGCCGAGGATCATCAACGCAACCTTCTTCGCATTCCGCACCAGCTTCATTTCCGTAGCCAGAATGCCTTCGTCCTCATCAAAGCTCGGCATCTGAGGTGATAAAACTTCATCCATCAACGCCTGGGCAGCCGGCAGCAATGCCAAACGACCACTCAGCGCGCTCTTCATCAAACGACCAGGGACCAGCATTCTATTAATCTCGTTCGTCCCTTCGAAGATGCGATTGATGCGAGAGTCACGATACGCGCGTTCTGCCGGATAGTCTGCGGAATACCCGTAACCCCCAAATATCTGGACCATCTCGTCGGCTACAAAGTCGCAATACTCAGAGAGTGCCACCTTGATGATCGAACACTCGGCTGCGTATTCCTCGATAGCCCGCAACTTCGCGTCCATGTCCTTGTTGTCCTCGACAGCGCCAACGCCGGCTTCGATCATTCCGAGTGTGCGATAGACCATCGACTCGCCAACCCAGGTGCGGATCGCCATCTCACCGAGCTTGGCCTTGATAGCACCAAACGAGGAGATCGACTTTCCGAACTGATGTCGCTCGTTTGCATAGCGCACAGCCTCGTTCACCATCAACTTCATCCCACCAGAGCACATTGCGCCCAATTTAAATCGCCCGATGTTCAAAATATTGAAGGCGATCTTGTGTCCCTTGCCGACTTCACCGAGTAGGTTCTCAACCGGGGTCTTCACATCCGAAAGAACCAGTGCGGTCGTGCTCGATCCTTTGATGCCCATCTTGTGTTCTTCAGCACCGGAGGTGAGACCAGGCTGACGTTCAACGATGAACGCGCTGAATTTGTCGCCATCGAGCTTGGCAAAGACAATGAAGATGTCGGCAAAGCCGCCGTTGGTGATCCACATCTTCTCGCCGTTGAGGATGTAATGCGTGCCGTCTTCACTCAAACGTGCCGTCGCCTTACCGGCCATCGCATCAGACCCCGCGCCCGCCTCGGTCAATGCATAGGCAGTGACCAATTCACCAGCCGCGATCTTCGGAAGGTATTTCGCCTTCGCTGCCTCGGTTCCGAAATAGATGATCGGCAACAATCCGATTCCACTTTCTGCACCGAGAGTGGTTGCGAAGGAAGCGGAGCGACCAATGTTTTCACCGACTAGCGCTCCGCTCGTTTGGTCCAATCCGAGTCCGCCGTACTCTTCAGGGATGTTTGCGCCGATCAGACCAAGATCCGCAGCTTGCTTAATCAGTTGACGCGAAAGTTTCCAATCGTGTTTCTCGAGTTCGGGAATGTGCGGCGAAACCTCGTTATCGACAAACTGCCGCGTGGTTTCGGCAATCATGCGGTGCTCTTCGTTGAAATCTTCCGGCGTAAAGATCTCGGCGGGTTGGCGCTCTTCGATTAGGAACGAGCCGCCTTTTACGATTGTTTTCTGTTCGACTACGGCTGCCATGATTTCAATCCTTTCAATTTGTATTGATTTACGCCTTAGGCACCTGTGCCTGGATCTCCGGCGGCATTGAATCGCGCAAGTCTGGATAAGCTTCGAGAATTCTCATCAGATCCAGCTCGTCTTTCTTTCTCTTTGTCGGACGACGCTTCTCGTCCTTCCAAGCCCAAATTTTTCCACGGACGACATCCTTAATTGATGCGACGGGCACCTTCTCTCCCAAGACCTCTCTTGACTCGGTGTCAGACAGGAAAGTTTGGTAACGCGGGTCTGTGGTCAACTGAATTCTCAGATCACTTCCCGGCATCATCGCGTTAACTGAATGCGGAAACTCATCAATCCTGAATCCCGCATTGGAAAGCGCCTCTTTAATGGATTGTAGTTCTGACGATACGACGACAATATCGGCATCGAGGGTGTAGACGGGCTCGACATAACAGTTGACCGCCAGGCCACCAATCAAACACCAGCGCCCGTGCTGATCTAGTATCCGCGCAAGCAAAGCAAAGTCCGTGCTTCCGCTACCTGTGATCGATTGGAATATTTCAGATTCCGTCATGCACAACCAATTAACCGAGACGCTCAAAAATTCCAGCGGCGCCCATACCACCGCCCACGCACATTGTGACCATTCCGTAACGAGCTTTGCGTCGTTCAAGCTCTCTTAAGATCGTCGCGGTCAGCTTTGCTCCCGTACAACCCAGCGGATGGCCCAACGCGATCGCACCGCCGTTGACGTTCACCCGATCTGGATCGAGACCTAAAGTTTTGATCACCGCCAAAGATTGCGCCGCAAACGCTTCGTTCAACTCAATAACATCGATCTGGTCCAATGTCAGACCAGCAAGTTTGAGGACCTTCGGTATCGCGAACACTGGTCCAATGCCCATCTCCTCAGGCGGGCATCCGGCAGTTGCATAAGCGACAAAACGGGCCATTGGTTTCAATCCCAGACTCTTTGCGCGTTCATCTGACATCACGACTGCGGCTGCCGCGCCATCAGACATCTGTGAGGCATTGCCTGCCGTGATCGTGCCCTTCACGTGAAATGCGGGCTTTAACTTCGACAACCCTTCAATTGAGCTGTCGCGGCGTACACCTTCGTCCTTGGCAAACACTACTTCACGTTTCTGCTTCTTGCCTTTTTCGTCCAGCTCTTCCAGGACCACGTTCAGCGGTACCGTCTCTTCCGCAAACTTATCGGAATCAAGAGCCGCGACCGCACGTTGATGCGAACGCAACGCGAATTCGTCCTGTTCATCACGAGTAACTTCATATTTGCGGGCCACGTTTTCCGTCGCCAATCCCATGTTCAGATAGAAGTCAGGATAATGCTCAACCAGATAAGGATTAGGTCGAATGGTGTGACCGCCCATGGGGACCAACGACATGGATTCGAGTCCGCCGGCGATCGCAACCTCTCCGCCACCCGCACGAATCTTGTCAGCGGCAAGTGCAATCGACTGAAGCCCCGAAGAGCAAAAGCGGTTGATGGTCATGGCGCTTGATCCGACAGGCAAACCGGCCCGAATCGCAGCAGCACGAGCTACGTTCATGCCCTGTTCGGCTTCAGGCATCGCGCAACCCATGATCACGTCCTCAACTTCGGCGATATCCAGGTCGGGGACGCGGGCCAGGGCTTCCTTGATCACCGCTGCGCCCATTTCATCGGGACGGGTTGTTCGCAAAGTCCCCTTAGGCGCCTTGCCAACTGCAGTGCGAACTGCTGAAACGATTACTGCATCTCTCATTTGAGGTACCTCTAAACTTCAACGATATAGGACCAGTAACGTAATCGGACCTATTAGTTTCTCAGCGGCTTTCCGGTTTTCAACATGTGAGCCATGCGTTCCTGGGTCTTTCGGGTTCCGATCAACGAAAGGAACGCTTCTCTCTCAAGATCCAGAAGGTATTGCTCTGAAACGCGTGTCGGGTGATTTAGATCACCGCCTGTCAGAATCTTTGCCAGCTGCGTTCCGATCTCGGCATCGTGATCAGAGATGTAACCACCGCGCTTCATCTGATGAATACCAAGCTTCAATGTTGATAGCGCCGGAAGCCCGAGCGCGAGAATATCGGTCCGTGGTTGCGGCTCGATGTAGCCAGTTTCAGCCAATGCCAATACTTCTTTCTTCGCATCCGCAATCAACCGATCACTGTTCATCGAGATGGTGTCGTCTTCATCGAGCATGTTCAATGTCCGCGCCTCTTCCGCGGACGTGGCGACTTTGGCCAACGCAATCGTCTCAAAAGCACGCTTCACGAATGGGAAAGGATCGGCATCGGTCATGCTTTTCGGAATCGAATCCAACGTCCGCACCAACATCTCTTTGGTGCCCCCACCCGCTGGAATGATTCCGACGCCAACTTCAACCAAACCGATGTAGGTCTCGGCTGCTGCTCGCACTCGGTCGGCATGGAGAACAAATTCACAGCCTCCGCCAAAAACCATATTGAAAGGCGCAACGACTACAGGCTTGGGCGAATAACGCACACTCATGATCGATGACTGGAAAGCACGAACCATCATGTCGAGCTCTTCCCAATTCTCTTCCTGCGCCTCCATCAACATCAGCATCACATTGGCGCCGACGGAAAAGTTCACACCCTGATTCCCGATAACTAACCCGACAAAGTTCTTCTCAACTTCGGCAAGCGCCTGTTTAAGCATCTGCAGCGTGTCGCCACCGATTGCATTCATCTTCGAATGAAACTCGAGGCAAGCAACCCCGTCACCGATATCAATCAGCGACGCGCCGGGATTTTTCTTGATCACTCCCGTGCGATCTTTGACCGACTTCAACAGAATGGTCCCGGGTATCGGATTCAGAGGAACGTACTGAGTGGTTGCAAAATCGAAATAGAATTCCTGACCATCCTGCTGTTTGTAGAACGACTTGGCGCCGCTATCTAATAATTTCTGCACGTCTTCAGGGATGGGCAATCCCTCTTCCTTCATTCGCGCAACTGACTTTTCAACCCCGATCGCGTCCCACGCTTCAAATGGTCCAAGTTCCCAACTAAAGCCCCAGCGCATGGCGCGATCAACTTCGACAACCGTGTCTGCGATCTCGGGAATTCGCTTCGCTGCATAACTCAACGTGCGCGACATCGTCTTCCAAAGAAAGGCCCCGACGCGATCCTTTCCCCAAACAAGTGCCTTCAATCGCTCGCGACCGTCTTCGATGTTCTTTGCCATATCGAGCGATGGAAGTGTGACCTTCCGAGACGAGCGATAATCCAATGTTGCCGTATCGAGCGTCCAAATCTCAGGCTTGTCGCCTTCGCCTTTTTGCTTCTTGAAGAAGCCCGCCTTGGTCTTATTTCCCAGCAGCCCTTTCGCGACCATCGCGGTCAGAAACTCCGGAGCGACAAACACGTCTCGCTCCTCATCTTCGGGCAATGCCTCGTAAAGATTGTTGATGACATGCGAGAACACATCGAGACCAACGAGGTCGAATGTTCGGAAGGTGGCTGTCTTAGGTCGTCCGACGGCCGGTCCAGTCATCTTGTCAACTTCTTCGATGGTGTAGCCCTCGTCGAGCATCGTCTTAATCGTCACCAGCGCTCCATAAGTACCAATGCGGTTCGCTATGAAATTCGGACGATCTTTTGCCGGTACGACGCCTTTACCTAAACGCTGATCGAGGAACCCGAAGATGAAGCACGACACTTCCGGCTTGGTCCATTCGGTGCGAATGATCTCGACGAGATGCAGGTAGCGCGGTGGATTGAAGAAGTGAACACCGAGAAAGTGCGCGCGGAAATCGTCCGAGCGACCTTCCGCTAATTTATGAATCGGAATGCCGCTGGTATTTGAAGCGATGATCGATTGCGGTCGCCTGTGTTGTTCGACACGTTCGTACAAACTTTTCTTGATGTCGAGATTTTCGACTACCGCCTCGATGATAAGATCGCAATCTTTCAGTTTCGGCAGATCGTCTTCAAAGTTTCCGACCGCAATAAGAGATGCAAAGTCGGGAGTAAAGAACGCCGCTGGCTTCGCTTTTTTGGCTGCTTCGAAGCCTGCGTTAGCGATGCGGTTGCGAACTTCTTTTGAGTCGAGTTTCAGCCCACGTGCTTGTTCTTCCGGCGTAAGTTCGCGCGGAGCAATATCGAGCAGGATTGTCGGAATGTGAGCATTTGCCAGGTGAGCTGCGATTTGCGCCCCCATGGTGCCTGCGCCGAGTACGGCAGCTTTCTCAATACGCATTGGTTACCTTTTCAGATTGATTCGAGGAGAATCCTCACGTATTTGTTCCCGGTAATCATACTGAATGAGCGTTCATTCAGCAAGCTTTTAGCATCTTCCCTCCTGATAGTCAGGGCTAGTAGTCAAAGGTCAGAGCGTCAGGGTAAATGGTCAGGAGCTCAATGGTCAGGGGGTCAAAGGTCAGAGGGACAATGGTTAGAGTAGTCAGGTTTCAACGGCATTGCTGCATCCCTTTCGGTGAGGCTTTGCCTTACTGTTTTTTTGGCTGTGCCTGCGACCCGATGATTAGGCGCAGCCTATTGGCAAGCCATGTTGACGGTAAGGCAAAGCCTTACCGCAAGGGGTGTGGCAAAGCCTCCAGAAGCGTGACTAACACTGACCTCTGACCTGACCACTGACCTCTGACATTGCTCAGTAATTCGTCAACACATCCTTCGGCGCAAACCCCATGTGCTCCAGGCGCGCTCTTGTTTCGCCAATCATTTCGAGAGAGCCACAAATCAACGCCACCGGGTCCTTCAGATTAGGCAGCACATGGTCCAACAGCGATTGCACGTAACCTGTGTTCCCGGACCAGTCGTGTCCATCGGGCCGCGAAATCACTTGGCGAAGCTCTACGCCCGCATTCTCCCAATCCTCGGTCTCAGTTCGATAACAAAAATCGTCCGGCGTGCGCGCTCCATACAGAACTACGAGTTGTCCGAACTCGCTCTTTCGTTTCAATACCGACCTGAGCGCTGATCTCAAAGGCGCCACGCCGGTGCCCATCGCAACAAACACGAGATCCCTGCCACGGAGATCATTCAATGGGAATCCGTGACCCGCGATTCCCATTAACTCAATCCGCTCGCCCGGCTGCATTTCATAAAGACGAATGCTGGCTCCAATCTTTCGTTTCACCAACACCTCGAGTTCACGATCTTCAGGCGCACTCGCAAATGCGAAGTAAGCGGGCGCCTCGCCGGGAATTGAAAGCACCGCAACCTGGCCCGGAACAAAAATGACTCCATGACCATCAAGAGACTCGACGGGCATCAAGTCGATCGATCGTATCTCGCGAGCTTGAACACGAACGTTGGTGATTACGAGTGACTTGAGATTAGTTGACATCCGGCGTTAGATCTCTGATCTCGAAGTAATTGGGGCGAAGGTGCTTGCCAAACACTACAAAGTCTAGCAAACCTCACGTTGATTTCTTGAGCGGTGTACAATGTTGACCCCTTTCCGATCGTCGTATCACCGGAAACTGAGATGAAAAGTTACAAGCATTCATTGTTGGGCCTGTCTCTGTTACTTCTGTTATGCAGCGTAACCGCGACATTTGCGCAATCAGGTCGACGCGGCTCCAGCTCGAAACCGGTCAGTGTGCCCACGCCTGAACCCGAACCCTCTGCACAACCAGCAAAGAAATCCACTGACGAAGACGATCCAATCAAGGTGATCGTTGGCATAGATCGGGGAAGCGGATTCGAGTTTATTCCGCTCCAGTACTACTCAGTCGCGCTCTACGGATGCAGCGATCGACTCGACGAATCTGCACTGGTTCGCGTTAACGGAACGTTACAGGATTTCAGCCGTGGCGAAGCGATCAATCGAGCCAAGAAAGAGAAGGAAACCTTCGTAGTCTGGTTGAACCTTCGCGGCGAGAATAGTGGCGTCGAAAGGACTTCGAACAACAGGAATGAATTGATCCTCGATTACACCGTCTTTGCGCCTACGACGGCCAAGGTTGTTACTTCAGGTAGGACGTATCAACGAGCAGCTCGAGTAGGCGGTGTAGTCGTATCACCGCCAACTTCGGGAAGAACCGATAGCATTTACACTGAGTATCTGGTCAAGCAGGCCGCTCGGGACGCGGCGGAGAGAATTATCTCAAAGCTCGATGTGCCACCCAGCGGAAAGAAACTTCCGGCGCCTTAACCTACTCCGCGTAAAGCCGATCAATCTCATCGCGATACTTCTGATCAACCACTCTGCGCTTGACCTTCATCGTCGGCGTCAACTCTCCACCTTCAATTGTCAACTCATTCTCGAGTAATGCGATCTTTTTAACGCGTTCGTATTGCGCCAGATCCGGCGTAAGGGATGCTATCTGCCGTTCGAAAAGATCAATTATGCGAGGATGACGACAGAGTTCTGCACGGCTCGTTGTCTTGATGCCTTTCAACTCGGCATAAGAGTGGATGCGCTCCCAATCTGGAACGATCAATGCGGCGGGAAACTTCCGACCATTGCCAATCAAGACTACCTGGTTCACAAATCGCGATCCTTTAATCATCTGCTCGATGGGTTGAGGCGCGATGTATTTCCCGCCAGAGGTTTTGAACAACTCTTTCTTGCGATCGGTGATGCGAAGAAAACCGTCCTGGTCCAGCGCGCCAATGTCACCCGTCTTAAACCACCCGTCTTCAGTGAACACCGCGGCGGTCTGCTCAGGTTTGTTGTAGTAGCCGCGCATTACATTTGGCCCACGAACTTCAATCTCGCCGTCAGCTGCGATCCGAACTTCTACATGAGGAATCGGCTTACCGACAGTACCGATGCGGTTGTTGTCCAACCTTCCCGCGGTAATAACTGGCGAAGTTTCCGTCAGACCGTAGCCCTGAACGATTGGCAAACCCGCGCCAAGGTAGATGTAACCGAGATCTTCAGGTAGCGCTGCGCCGCCAGAGATCAACAGTCTGATTCTTCCGCCCATCGCGGCGCGTAGTCTTGAGAAGATCAACTTGTCGGCAAGTTTGTGTTTGAGGGCGAGAAGCGTACCCACCGGACGATGATTGACCGTCAGTTTCGCGTAGGCCTGGGCCACCGATAATGCCCAATTCAGTAGCGCTACGTTCAGCTTGCCTTTTTCAGCAGACTTTTCCTTCACGCGCGCAACGATCTTCTCAAAGATCCGGGGCACGCCGACAAAAATGGTCGGTCTTACTTCGCGCAGGTTTGGTCCAATCTGTTCCAGCGACTCACCGTAGTAAACCGCCATCCCCCGATGGATGTACATGTACATCGCCGTACGCTCGAAGATATGGGACAAGGGCAGGACAGATAGCACACTATCCGGTTCACCAAACAGAAAGTTGCCAGCACAGTCGCGGATGTTCGTTACGAGATTCGAGTGAGTCAGCATCACACCTTTTGGTTCACCCGTCGTGCCAGAGGTGTAGATGATGGTTGCGAGATCGTCGGCGGCAGTTTGTCGGGCAAGTCGATCTACGAGACCGGGATCCTCTTTGATCAACGCACGACCACGCTCTTCAAGTTGGGCCAGCGTTTGCACCTCACCCGCGGCGCCGTTCTCATCAAAGACAATGATGTGTTCGATGGAGGAGTTCTCTTTGACGACTTGTTTGATCTGCTCGAGCTTCGCATGTCCATTCACAGCCAGAACACGCGCGCCCGAATCCTTCAAAATGTAACCGACCTGCGGAGGCATTAGCGTCGGATAGATGGGAACATCTATCGTGCCAGCGAAGATGCAACCTGCATCCATCAACGTCCATTCCAGGCGACTCTCTGAAAGTATCGCCACCCGATCACCGTGACGCAGACCAAGATCATAGAGACCGGCAGCGATCGCGCGGACGCGGGCCAACATCTCGTCGGAAGAGATGTGAAGCCATCGTCCATCGCGTTTGTAATTGAGAAGGTCGCGCCGAGGATGGGCTTGAACAGTCTGCTCAAAAACATTGACGAGCGTGCTCAACTCATCGTCGGAAAGCAGCGGCCGCTTGTCCGCTTGAATCTCCGGTTGCGCGGTGACTGAGGCAGGCACGTTCACTTGGCACTCACTCCGTGAAGAAAGATGTCCAGCACTTGATCGGCCATCGGAGCAAGTTTGTAACGGCGTTTCGAAAGGATCCAGTTGGTGGCCATCTCATCCAACGCACCGAAAAGAATTTTAGCTACGACTTTGGCATTCAAATCTTGCCGAAACACTCCGGCGCTTTGCCCCTCTTCAAAAGTCATGCGGATGAGACTCAGATATTCGGCGAAACCTGCCGCGGAAAATTCCTCCATGAACTTTGTCGAGCCTCGGAGTTCGACTTGAAATACCACTGCTAGATCCCGGTCGGCGCCAAGTCGTTCAAGATGCAG
>DATBMP010000438.1:0-5849 GCA_036554845.1 Pyrinomonadaceae bacterium | reverse complement strand
CCCGATCACAATTCCAAATTCCAAATTTCCAAACTCCAAATTCCAAATTCCGCAATCCGAAATCCGAAATCCGAAATCCGAAATCCGCAATCCGCAATCCGAAATCCGAAATCCGCAATCCGAAATCCGACATCCATGAGCTACCTCGACATCCTCAAACTTGCACTAAGAAACTTGCGCCAGGCAAAGTTGCGCGCTGTCCTCACCACTATGGGTGTCATCGTGGGTGTAGCCGTCATCGTTACGATGGTTTCGTTCGGTCTCGGTCTGCAGAGAAACATGCTCGATCGTTTCAAAGCGCTCGACCTCTTCAACGAGATGCAGGTTTACGGTCGCAGCCTCGGAAGCCTGGCTGCGAGCCGTTTAAACCGTGGTTCAGGCGCTGAAGATCGCGGACAAACCAGACGACGAGAACAATTCCGAGTGCCCACTCGCATTCTTGATGATGCCGCAATCGCCGAGATCGCGAGTATTCCCGGGGTAGCGTACGTGGAGCCCAGCATCAGCTTCACGGTGTACATCCGCGCGAACAACCAGGTGTCAACTCAATTCGCCGGGGGAACGGCTGTACCAAACCTCTCCACACGCTTCAAAGAGTTCCAGGCGGGACAAATGATCAGTTCGCCGGACGCCGACGAAGTTGTTGTCAGTGAACGCTTCACGCGCGACTTTGGGTTTGAGAAGCCCTCTGACGCAGTTGGTAAGACGATTGAGTTTCTGGCACCACCAAGTGAGAAGCGAGAGGAGAGTAAATCTGAAGATGAAGAAACGCCGAACTTCTTTGGCATCCCTTTGGATGAAGAGGTTCCGGATGAAGCTAGTGCTGCGTCGCTGGTTGCAAAGACGTTTCGAATTGCCGGTGTGCTGGGTAGCGAAGTCAAACAAGGTGCCGGTCAAGGTGGACTGCGCGGAATGATGCCCGGAGCCGCGATCTACATTCCGTTGAAAGAAGCGCGCGCATGGACACTGGCCCATCGTTCACCGATTGGTGAAGTGGCGTTCGAGCTAGCAAGAAGAAGCGGTGCATTGGGAGATGTGGGTCATGAAGGTTACGACGCCGCGGTAATTCGTGTTCATGATCCGGTGCAACTAACGAGCGTGCGACAGCGTCTCTCAGAATTGGGTTTTGGAAGCTTTTCGATCGTTGATGAATTGGACCAGATCCGCACTGTGTTCTTGATCATCGATTCTGTGCTTGGTCTTCTTGGGGGTATTTCACTGCTGGTCGCGTCATTCGGAATTGCGAATACGATGATCATGTCGATACTCGAGCGGACTCGCGAGATCGGAATTATGAAAGCGATCGGCGCAGAAGACCGCGAGATAAAACTGATCTTCTTTGTTGAAGCGGCAGTTATCGGTCTGACGGGTGGAGTGGTGGGAACTCTACTGGCGTGGGGAGTAGACGGCCTGGCAAATCGGCTCGCCTATCGTTTTATTCTCAAACCTCAAGGTGCATCATTCGTTGACTTCTTTTCGTTACCACCTTATCTCACAGTCGGGGCCATTCTGTTTGCCTTGTTCGTTTCGATTCTCGCGGCACTTTATCCGGCTGCTCGGGCAGCGCGCATCGATCCGGTTAGAGCATTGCGACACGATTAGTTTCATCTCGATTTATTTCAAGCAGGTTCCGTCAATGCCTTTCCGCAACGATTACAGAAACGAGCGGCTGGTTCCCTCTGGACCGCACCGCACGACGAGCAAGTGCGAGTGGCGTGCAGATTCGCTCCACAGGTCGAGCAGAAATCCGACCCACTGCTATTTGCGGCTCCACAAGTTCCACAACGACCCGGTAAGGGTGGAACGTATCCACCAGCTTTTGCGGCGATGTGTTGCTCAATGATCTTCCAGGCATCTTCGGTGAGTTTGAACTGCCAGTAAGCACCGAGTGCCGGCAAGGCCACCAACAATCCTGCTGAAAGAATCAACGCGACCGCAGCGACTGCAGCCTTGTCAAACCATTTCTGCATGCCAATCTCGACACGCGTGCCTCCAGCCTCAGGAGTTATCTTTATCGTGAGTGCTGCTGAAAGCCCAGTTAGATCCCTCAGCGTGCTAGACTTGCGTGCCTGCAGTACAGTTGTTGACGACACCTGCATGGTTTGCACTTCATAATCGCTATCAAACAAATTGCGCAATTCATTGATGAGTTTTGGTGCATCGGCTTCAACGCCCGGATAGTATCTGCTGTCCATTAAATTCTCCCTTTCAAGTTGTTTCTACTCTACGAATAGTGGGAAAGCAATGTTCGACGCGATTGAAATTTCCGCAGAGGAGCCTAACGTTGAGACCCCTTAGATCGATTTCAACTCTAATCACAGCAGTCCTACTTCTTTCTCAATTAATTTCTCCCCTTGCGCTTTCGCAAACTGTTTCGCTTGACGGCTTTTCAAACGCCAGCGCCGCGAATCAGCGTCGCCGGGAAGAACGGTTTCGAGCAGTCCCTACAAAAGAATCATCTCGCGAACACCTACGACGCTTGACGGCCGAACCACATGTGGCTGGTACCAAGGAAGACTACGCGACGGCTATTTATGTTCGAGACCAAATTCGCAGTCACGGAATCAGCGCCGAACTTGACGAGTACGACGTGCTGTTGCCGTACCCGAAACAACCCACGATCGTTGAGCTTGTTTCGCCACGAAGAGAGCGACTGCCTGTCACTGAAACTGTGATCGCAGCCGATTCCAGCTCTTCGAATCCAAGAATCATTCCGCTCTTTAATGGCTACAGTGCTAGTGGCGACGTCACCGGATCTCTGGTTTACGTTAACTACGGTTTGCCATCTGATTATGAAGCGCTCAAGAAGATCGGAATTGATGTTAAAGGAAAGATCGCGATCGCTCGTTACGGGAACTCCTTTCGCGGTGTCAAAGCCAAGGTTGCGGAAGAGAACGGTGCGTTGGGGTTATTGATCTATTCCGATCCCGCAGACGATGGATATGCGCAGGGGGATGTTTATCCAGATGGACCATGGCGTCCCCCAACGTCGGGTCAGAGAGGATCCGTTCAATACCTTTTCCTCTATCCAGGCGATCCGCTAACTCCGGGACGACCATCGATACCCGGGGAACCTCGCTTAAAGATCGAAGAGGCGACCGATCTCACGCGTATTCCGGTGCAGCCACTTTCCTATGGTGAAGCACGTAAGCTCTTACAGATCCTAAAAGGGCCACTACGACCGCGAGGTTTCCAGGGCGCGCTTCCGTTTGCCTATCACATTGGCGGCACCGCGGACGTTCGCGTGCGTTTAAAAACTGACATGGATTATCAGGTCAGAAAGATCTGGAATGTGATTGCGCGAATAGATGGTGCTGTTGAAAAAGATCGTTGGGTAATTCTTGGCAATCACCGGGATGCATGGACCTTTGGTGCGGTGGATCCGAATAGCGGGACCACTGCAATGCTCGAAGTTGCTCGTGGCCTGGGCCAGTTGTTAAAGGAAGGTTGGAAGCCGCGACGGTCCATCATTCTGGCTAGTTGGGACGCTGAGGAGTACGGATTAATAGGTTCGACCGAATGGGCTGAACAACATGCTGCGGAGTTGAAAGAGAAAGCAGTCGCATACCTGAACATGGATGCCGCCGTTTCAGGATCTAACTTCGGCGCATCATCCGTGCCGTCGCTCTGGAGAACAATTCGCTCAGTCACCAAAGACATTCAAGATCCTAAGACTGGAAAAACAGTATACGACCAGTGGCAGGAGCGAGCGCGCACCGCACAACCCGATGCTGAGATGTCAGATGGCGCGACGCGAAGAGAACTTGAAGCGCGGATTAACTCGCTGGGCTCAGGATCAGATTACACACCGTTCCTTCAACATCTCGGGATTCCCTGTACCGACATGGGATTTGGTGGCGACTATGGTGTCTATCACTCGGCCTACGATTCGTTCCACTGGATGAGTAGCTTTGGGGATCCAACTTTCGGTTATCACGTTGCTGCGGCACAGACGTGGGGAACGCTGGCCCTGCGTCTTGCGGACGCCGAAGGTCTTCCCTTCGACTACACAGATTATGCGCACGAGATCTCCGCGTTCTTTAAAGAGAACTTGAATATCGCCAAGCGCAGGAATCTGATGAACTCTGTCAACGAGCAGTCGATGAACCAGACGCTGGCGGCATTTTCACAAGAAGCGGAGAGAGTTGAACAACGTCGGAGAGAGACAGTCGCCTCAATCGGAAGTGACAACAATGCGGTCGTGAAGTTGAAGAGAATCAACGATGCGTTGATTGCTGCGGAGCGAGCGCTGGTCGATGAGCGAGGGTTGCGAGGACGCCCCTGGTACAAGCATCAAATTTACGCGCCTGGATTTTACACGGGCTATGCCGCACAACCGTTGCCCGATTTTCGCCAGGCGTTAGACGATCGCGATGGTGCAAACGCTAAGCAAGCGTTGGAAAGAATAATTACTTCGATCAATCGTGCAACAGAGGTTTTGCGACAGGCGCGGGATTAAGCACTAATGACTTTCTCGCGTTACACTACAAGCGTTGTCAGAACTAATTTCAGAAAGAACCGAGGAACTTTATGAGAACAAGCATTCGGGTATTAGCTGTGATGATTTTGCTTTCAGCATTCATAGGCGCTGATAGCGTTATGGCACAAACGCGCACACGGCCCGCGGCGCAGAAACCAGCAGCGGGAGATCTGAAGATCAAATACCGGTCAACCACGGGCGGCCAAACGATGGAAAGTGCGACGATGATCAAGGGCGCACGTGAGCGAAGCGAGATGAGCTTCGGCGGTGGAATGCAGATGGTGACTATCACTCAATGTGATCTGAAGCGGACTGTGCAGATTAGCGACGCTGTCCAAAAGTACATGATCACGCCGATGGAAACGGGCACTACTTCGACTCAGCCTGTTACGAATAGTGCATCGACCACGGCGCAACCTACGAAACGAGGAGGAGTGGTGACTTACACCACGAGCGCAACCGACACCGGCGAACGGAAACAGATGTATGGGTTCACCGCCAGGCGCGTTAAGACTTCGTTGAAGATCGAATCGTCTCCAGACGCGTGTAGTCCGACCAATCAAAGAATGGAAACCGACGGTTGGTACATCGATTTTGCCGCCAACTTCGATTGCGACCTGGAAAGAGCGCGTGTGCAACAGACTCCGGCAGCAACTGGTGGTTGTCGAGATCGGATCGTGTTTAAGCGGCAGGGAACTGCGCGCACAGGCTATGCGTTGAGCGAGACCACCACGATGTATGGACCAGATGGCAGCGTCACGTTCACATCGAGTAAGGAGGTCGTTGAACTCTCTCGCGATCCACTCGATCCGGCATTGTTCGATATTCCTGCTGGATACACCGAAGCCCGAGATACGTCAGAGTTCTATGGCGTTCCTTCGGCGGCATCGATGATGTCTCAAACTAACGACCAGCAGCCACAGGCAAGCACGTCCAATCAACCAACACCGCGCACTGGTCCAAAACGTCCAGGCGTTCTGTTGGTAGGGGTTGTGACGATTAACAACAAAGCTGGTAAGCCGGTCTCAATTGACGCCTTGCGGCAACGACTCATTGGCAACATCGAGTCATCTGGCATTGACGCGATTCCCTTAAATGCGATCTCACCTGCCGAGGCTGAAATCGAAGCCAAGGCCAAGCAGTGCGACTACATTCTCTACACTGATATCAGCGCGTTGAAGACTTCAGCAGCAAAGAAACTTGGTGGAGTGTTTGGTCGAGTGGCCGGTGTTCAAGGCATCGATAAGACCGAGGCGAAGGTTGAATTTAAACTATTCGCAGTTGGTGAGACATCGCCGCGTCTTCAAGCCTCGGCCTCCGCTAAAGAAGAGGGAGACGAAGCCAGTGCTGGAACGGCTCTGGATACTGA
>DATBMP010000436.1:0-5680 GCA_036554845.1 Pyrinomonadaceae bacterium | reverse complement strand
CACCCTCACCCATTATCACTGAATACCACACACGCATAAACCTGGTCTTCTTGACGTTGATTATCGCTCAGTGATACTCCATGTAACTCGGTAGTGGCAACAAAATGGCCCCAGCGCTTTTTATAAGACTGGATGTCCGACGATACCTTATCAGAGGGGATCTTGAAGAAAGCGCTCATAATAATAATAGCCGTAATTGGTCTCGTCGCTTGGGTCGTCTTGTTATTCAGAAACGAAGCTGCGGTTTCCACGTCAGCTGCTCGCCAATGGCCGGGAGAGATGGGTTCGCTCGAAGAGGTTAGCGAACGGTGGCCGCCGTTCAAGCCCAATGACGCATCCGTGAAGCTAACGAAGCTCGCTAACGCACTGCCGAAGAACGAAGCCGTCGACGATTTTGTAGCTCGCGAGATCACGCGGGGCGAACTCACAATAGGCGAACCACCAGCGCTCCCAGACCTCTCGGCAATCCGTGATCAACTTTTGAGCGACACGATCGTCTGGGAGCGCCACGACGAAATCGGCCACCCAGACGCCATTGCGATGCGCGCGCTGCTAATGACGATGGCGAGATACCTCGTTGCGAGCGCACTTGCGAAAGCGCGCGCAAACGAACCGACGGCTTGGGACGACCTGCACGCCGTGTGGAGGCTTGCCCGCACGTTGGACGGGCATCCCCAGATGATGGTCCAGACAGCCGCGTTGGCGATGGCGCGAATGATCAACGCAGTCGCCTGGAAAATGCCGTTACCCCTGCCGGCGTGGTTCGGCGAGTTGCAGACGCACGACAACGTGGGCCAGCTCCTTGACTCGTTTCAGCATCAGACTAAATCTTATTGGGAAGGGAGCGCGCGTATTTTTCCGACGAAATGGCTCGCGTCATCGATCGACCACGATCGGCAGATCGCTGAAGAGCTGTACGACCTCACCCGGTGCGATGTGAACACGCGCATGAATCAACTGGGTACGGACCTTTCATCCGTTTGGCGGCGCGCGTTCCGCTACCGCGCCGAGCGTGAGGCGACGATGAACGCGTTGCGTGTGCGCGAAGGGAGGTCGATCGACACTCGCTCGCGTTGTAGTGACGGTGAGTGGAAGTTCGATGGTACTACGCTGCGCTTCAGCCGTGACATTGCGACCGCCGCGCCAGATAGTCCGATGCCGCTGGTGCTGCGAGTTAAGCCGTAGGAAGTCGCCGGATTAATTCACAACACAAAAGCCCGCTCGAAAGTTCTCTTTGAGCGGGCTTTGTTTTTTTGGAATCGTTGAGTTGGATTCAATGTTGAACCTCAATGATAAACCTTTCTTCTTTCCGCGCGTTACTCTTCAACTCCACCACAATCACTTCAAAAGCGTCACCTCTCATATTCTTAGAAAGGTGCTTACCTACGCAGCCTAGAGCAGCGAAGTTTTAAGACCGCAGAATTCGTAATGTGCGGATGCCAAAGAATCCCGACCAAGTAAGCTCTGCAGTCAAGCTTCAAATGGAAAGAATCCTTGATGATGTTTGACCGTGGTGTGAGAGAATCGGCGGACCAATAACCCTCACGAAGGAGTAACAATATGAATATCCTCACTGAATCTGATCCTCGAACCTATTCAATTATTGGGGCAGCGATGGAAGTTCACCGTGAATTGGGATGCGGCTTTCTCGAGCCCGTGTATCAGGCAGCGCTTGAAGTCGAACTCGAGAGTCGTTGTATTCCATTCCGGCCTCACCAGGAGTTTCGCGTCAATTACAAAGGTCGCGATTTAGAGGCGTGCTACAAACCAGACTTCATCTGTTTCAACGAAGTGATTGTTGAGCTCAAAGCCCTCGGGCGATTGAGTTCGATCGAAGAGGCGCAGGTGATCAACTACCTCAAAGTTACCGGTTTGCATACAGGCCTGCTGTTGAACTTTGGCTCCCGTAGTCTGGAAAAGCGGCGATTCATACTGACCTGAAGATTCATCCGCAGATTGCACAGATTTCGCAGAGTCAGATTAGAAGTGAGCAATGGCGACTACGAAGCTGGGAACTCACCGGAGCTTCCTGGGAATTGTCTTCTTGTCTGTGTAATCGGTGAAATCTGGATGGGTTCCTGATCAGAAATTACACGGTGATGTTAACGCCGGAGTTTTTGGTGGAACTGTGTCGCGGAAAGCGATGCGTTGGCGCCGAAGGGTAGCGATGGTGGAGTCAACTTGTTCAGGTGCTAGCGCGACGTTGGCTTGGAAGAATACCCAATCGATGTCTTCCTGATACTGGCGCGGTTCCTGATGACGCGGGTCGGTTGGTTTCAGCATGCCGTCGCGGATGAACCACAGGTTAAAGTTAATGGACATCGTGTCTTCCGGGTAATAGTTTCCACCATGCTCCACAAATAATTTGCCATCGACGAAGTAACGGACCTTCTGGTCCAGAACCTGGATCACTAATGTGTGCCAGCCGCCTTGCCTGGATCTTATAGTTTCAAAAACATTGTCCTTCTTCCAGTTCGGTTCTGGATAAAAAGTCTCCCAGGTAGTTGCATACAGTGTTGGTCCATCGATGCCCCAACCGCCGTTAGGTAAGTACTCAAAATCCAACTCGCTATAGTCGGGATCCCACGGCTTCTTTAATGGGCTAATTGTGTAGAAACTTTGGACCACCTGATCACCAGCCGGTCCGGAAATCGGATTGTCGGTGAACCGCACTCGCGCGGCGTAGGTGCCTTCGAGATATTTGCGTTGATGACAGATCTGGGTTTGAGTGGTGTTAGCGCCGGTCCCGTCTGTCGAAGATGTCATTCGAAGGATCGTGTTGTTGGATCCTTTCAGAAGAGCGACACCTGCCTCCGACCAAGTTGCGCCGGGTACGCCGGGCCAGCCCGGTGCAGTGCGAATAATCCAGCGGTTCTGTTTTAGCTGCGCGTGGTTGGCGTAGCTGAAGTCATCGAAGAGTACCTGAGATGGCGGTTCTGAGTTGGCCGCCTGAAAACTCATGCTGGTGATTGGTAAGAGTAAGGCGATACTCGTTGCGAGTGCCCAGAACTTTGCGGAACTCTTCATGCTATTTCAAACCCCTTTTTGTCGAGGCAGTTTATCCATACATTACACAGATTTCGCAGATCTGTTTAAGATCACGCAGGCTAATATAGACTGATGACTTACGATAATCCTATTCGCAAAAACTCATCCTCAACACGGCAAGCTTTCCTCTTTGATTTGGACGGTACGCTCGTTGACAGCGTTTACCAGCACGTTCTTGCATGGCGCGAGGCGCTCGAGGCCGGTGGAATCCACCTCGCCGTTTGGCGCATTCACCGGCAGATCGGCATGAGTGGTGGTTTGTTCGTCAACGCTTTGCTTCGCGAGACGGGACACACCGTTTCGACGGAAGAGGCTGAACGTCTCCAACAACTTCACGGCGAAGCGTTCAAACGTTATGTTTCGCAGGTTCGACCTCTTCCTGGAGCCAAAGAACTATTGTCGTATCTCACTAAGTCCAATGTGCCGTGGGCCGTGGCGACCAGTGGACGGCGGGAAAGTGCCAGTCTGTCCCTAAAACTCTTAGAGATTGGGGACGATGTTCCGATCATCACGCGCGACCTGGTGCGCCATGCTAAGCCGGATCCTGATCTCTTTATTGCTGCCGGCGAAAAACTAGGTGTCACAGTCAGTGACTCTGTGGTAGTTGGCGATAGTATTTGGGACTTGTTAGCTGCGAGGCGCGCGCGAGCGTTGGGTGTTGGGTTGCTGTCCGGTGGTTATGGTCGTGAAGAGCTCGAGCGCGCCGGCGCTTACAGGGTCTACAACGATCCGGCGGATCTGTTGCGGCATTTAGATGAGGTTGGCGTGCGTAGCGCGGAATGATAGGCAGTCAGTGGTCAGTTGTTGTTGTCTCAGAAAGCTTTGTTCTCCTCTTCGATCTCGAGATGTGTCTTTTTAACTGTTCGTTCACTGCTCCATCCTTAACCGTGCCTGGATCGCTTCAAGCTCGGGAAGTGCTATCAAATCTTTTGGACGCCCGGCAATTCTCTTGGCGATAATTAACTTTCCGATCTCAATCACGCGAAACTGATAACCGAAAATGTCATAGGTTAAAGAGCCGGCATCAACTTCTTGATAGCCCCCGACTCCACGCACTTCACCCAGAAGATCCAAGTTGCCAATGTCCGTTGTGAAAGTGAAGTTGAGCCCGTGCCGCAAGGTTTCTGAATCTAAAACGAACGGCAGGTTCTCAGGAGCGCCTCGCAGCCGGGCATTCACAGATTTCAGGGCGCTGGCGAGTCTTTCAAGGTTTGGCGGTGTTCGGGCGTAACAAACGTCCAAATCGTTCGTAAGTAGGCCAGAACCATGAACTGTCGCAGCTACGCCACCGACAATCACAATGTCGACTTGATATCGGGCGAGCAATCGCAGTGGTGCTTCAATTATCTTCTCGATTGGTTGCATCGGTTGGTCTAACTAAACGCGCTGTCGACTTTAGCTTAGCCACGCCAGCAATAAAATCGTCTAGCTGCCTAATCCGTTCTTCCGGGGTCAGTCGCAGGTTTTGCAAGGTAAGGGTTAGATCGATGCCGAACTCGACAGCGCGTGCGGCAGCCGAGCCCGGGGGAGGATTTAGGAAATAGTCTTCACCTTCTTTGCTCATTGTTGCGAGAAGTATAGCACTCGGCATGCACAAGGCGCCCGGTTGCTCAAAGTAATGCTTCCTCCAGATCACTGCCAACGTCCCGAAGTAACAGTTGGAAGTTTCTCATCGACTTCGGATCACCTGATTCGGCCCGCCCTTTCTCCCCCACCTTAAAGATAAACGTTGTTAAGCACGGAAAAAACCTGATAGCATCGAAGCCACATGAGGTGCCCAAGGTGTAACAGCTCCCGCATTCAGCGGGGCTATGACGATGCTCCGTTGCCGCTGCATCTTGTCGGACTACGTCAGCTGCTCTGCAATAAGTGTGGGTTGGAGTTTAAGGGTCTGGATCCGCTTGGCAAACTGGAACGGGTTCCGCAATTCGAGATAGATATGACCGCTACCCGACGCCGTGTGCCGCGATATGCTGTTCACCTGCCGGCAACGATACATCTAGCTGAAAAGAATGCCGAGACAGAGAGGTTTTCATATTCCCGACCATCGAGGGGCCATTGTGAATCAATTAGTAAGATGGGCCTCACTTTGTCTTTCGTGGGGACGAAATTTACTGAAGAGGAGCTTTCCCGTGCTGGTCAACTGCTCTTCGTCTCCATGCAACTGCCCCATGCTCCAATCGATTCAGTGGTCTCGATCATTAGTTATGAGCGATCCGCTGACACACCACAAAAGAGACTAGTTACTGCCTCTTTCTGCAATATGAGCGAAAGCTATGCTGCACGTTTAGATGAATACCTCGAAAGATGCGCTGAAAGAGAACCAGTGCTCATCATGGAGTAACTACTCTGCGAGGCTTTGTACAAAAAGTCTTTTGGGTACGGCTCTGCCGCACCCTTGCGTTGAGCCTCCGGCTTACGCTATTCCAAACTAAATATCAGGCTATGCCTAAACTGTTCCATCTTTGAGGCATAGCCTCGATCAAAAATATATGAAGGTTCGGTAAGCCGCAGGCTTACCGCAAGGGTGCGGCCGAGCCGAAATTCCAAAAAGGACTTTTTGTGCAAAGCGACTCTGCGAACACACCCTTTAGCGCATTTGATTGGACGACTTTGAAAGCAAAGCCCATTA
>DATBMP010000355.1:0-9277 GCA_036554845.1 Pyrinomonadaceae bacterium | reverse complement strand
GAAGACGTTGAAGAGAGGTTTAATCACATTGTTAGTCCTGGTCGCGACGGCGGCTGTCCCCCAAACAGCCAGTCATGCAAACCCGACCAAAGGTTTACCGGCATCTCTTACGGAAGAGCCCCAGGAAGTTCGAGAGGAGTTTCGTCAGAGCTACCCTCTTAGCGCAAGTGGCCGAATCATTCTTGAGAACTTGAATGGTGCCGCCCGTATCAAAGTGTGGGATCGCGAGGAGGTTGAGGTCGTGGCCGCCAAGCGCGCCTTTAGTCGCGAGCGATTGGATGAGGTGAAGATCGATATCACTGCCACTGCTGAGTTGGTGCGAATCAGAACCAGGTATCCCTCGTTTTCGAGTCACTCGCGCGAGGATAAGAGTCGTCAACATGAACCAGCGACGGTCGATTACACCTTAACTGTCCCGCGCAAAGTCCGGCTTGAGTCGATCGAACTGGTGAACGGCCCGATCGAGATCGACGGCGTGGAAGGCTACATCAAGGCTTCATCTGTTAATGGACGCGTGATCGCCAGGGGAATGACCTCTGACAGTCGATTGTCCACCGTTAATGGATCTCTCGAAGCATCCTTCAGCTCGTTGGCTGGAGCCACGCAGATCAACCTGGGTTCAGTTAACGGAAATGTGAGTCTCACAATTCCTTCAAACTCCAATGCACAAATTCGCGCCGCCACAGTGCACGGAGCGATCCGTAACGATTTTGGTCTGGAAGTTCACGACCTTGACTACGTTGGCCATGAACTTAATGGGCAGATCGGAACGGGTGGGCCACGTATCAGACTGGGCAATGTGAACGGTGCCATCTCGGTTCGTCACGACAAGTCGGGCGCAATAAGTCCTGCTACGACCTTGCTGTCGCAGAAAGAAAAGGACAAGGAGAAGTTTCGCGAAGAGGTCAGGGAGGCGCGTGAGGATGCACGCAAGGGTGCTGAAGCTGCACGCGAAGAGGCAATGGCTGATCTGGCCCAGGAACGTTTGGAACGGCAACGCGAAATTGAGACCAAACGCGAGATCGACCGCACGCTGCGTGAGGCAGAACGAGAAATCAGAAGGGCACAGGTTCAAGTTGAACGCGAGCAACGTCGCATCGAACGTGAGCGACAACGCTCCGAAGGACGTGGAACGGGCGCGGGCGCGGGCCCGGGTGAGGGAACCGGTGGCGGCGTCGGCGGTGGCGTAGGTTCTGGTGTTTCCCGCTTCACAGCCAGAGAGACGAAGACATTCACAGTGAGTGGTACGCCGCGAGTCCACATTACGACACATGATGGCGTTGTCATGATCCGAGGCTGGGACAGGCCTGAGGTTAAGTACACGGCCACCAAGCGCGCGGGTGACGACGATGAACTTAGCGAGATTTCCATCAAAGCAGAGCAGGTCGACTCGAACGTCACGATCGTTACCGAACCGGATTCGGATGGGTCGGTGAGTTTTGAACTGTACGTTCCGCGGAATGCTTCACTGGAAGCGGCAACGGGGGACGGGCAGTTGAGCCTCGATGGTGTTTCTGGCGATATCACTCTGCGGAGTGGTGATGGCCCCGTAAACGTCGCTAACGCTTCGGGACAGTTAAACGTCAGTACAGGTGACGGTCCAATTAAGATCTTGCGCTTCGATGGTGGAATTGAAGCGCGTACCGGCGATGGACCAGTATCCCTCGACGGACGATTCACTGAAGTTCAAGTTAATACGGGTTCTGGCTCGGTAACGCTGGCCGTGCCAGCGGACTTCAATTTTGTGATTGAAACCAATGCTGAGGATCTCTCAAATGAAGGCTTGCCGATTACCGAAGAGCCGGCTTCGTCAAAGCGCCTCAAGCGCTGGAAGGTTGGTCAAGGGGGAAAGGTCTTTGTGATCACTACCGGAGACGGCAGGGTGTTCCTCAGAACCAGATAGAAAGTTCATCTGTGAAGTAAAGGTTTTTGCGGATGCTGTTCGTCAAAACTTCTGCCGGTGAGATCGTTGTCATGGGCCGACCGGGTGGGAGGCCCGTTTGATTGAAAGTAGAAGCCCTTCCAGTTTCTCGGAAGTAATTACGAGAACCGGAAAGGACATTATTACGTAAGGCTTAGTTGCGCATCGAGGGTTTTCACTCAAGCGAAATTCAAACTCTCTCGCAACAAAACTCCAAACCATTTTTGGACCTCGCAAACAACTCCTTTACGGGAGAGCGGAAGAACTTATCATGATGAAACTGGCTTGTGTTCTTATCGCCTTGATGATCACCTCTCTGGACGCACTGGGCCAGTCGAAACCAATCAAGACCGCTGCCGAGATCAAGACCGCTAATGGTGCACCAGCGGCAACTCCAAAACCTACTCCAGCCACGGCAAGTCCATCCCCGGCAGAAGCAACGCAACCCGCAACTGCAACAGCCGCTACAGCGACGAGCAGTCCGGTGACGCCCGCCAAGGCTGCAGCACCTGCTGCAAAGGGTGCGGTAGTTCTGCCGCCTGAGAAAGCCAGTCCGGTAACGGTTCCGAAGTTTGCGCAAGCGCCCGTAATCGACGGAAAGCTGGACGACGAGATTTGGAAGAGCGCGGCTGTGCTGAAAGATTTCTATCAGATTCAGCCGGGCGACAATATTGCTCCTTCAAAACCCACCGAGGTTTTGATCGGCTACGATGCAAAATTTTTCTACATCGCATTCAAGGCTTTTGATGAGCCCGACAAAGTGCGCGCGACCGTTGCCAAGCGCGACAATATTTTTCAGGACGATTACGTAGGTGTCTTTCTCGACACCTTTAACGACAAACGCAAAGCTTTCGAAGTCTTCTTCAATCCATTAGGCGTGCAGGGCGATGGGGTTATTACAGAAGGTAGCGGTGAAGACTTTAGTGTTGATCTTTTGATGGAGTCCAAGGGCCTCATCAATGACCAGGGATTCTTTGTTGAGATTGCGATCCCTTTCAAGTCCCTTCGTTACGAGGCGGGTAAGGGAAAACTTTGGGGAGCGCACTTTTTCCGGCGCATAAAACGTTTCGAGAATGAACTGGATTCGTGGATGCCATTCTCGCGGAGTATCTCGAGCGATCTGGCGCAAGCTGGTCATCTTGGAGGACTGGAAGGAATTGCAGGTGAGCGAACACTCGAGATCATTCCGAGTCTGACGCTCTCGCAGGAAGGGAAGTTTGTACGCTCGTTTGGCGTATTTCCCAACACTGCATCTGCGGCACTTGATCCAGGTCGCATCGTCAACCAACCCGTGGGCTTAGATCCCGGGTTAACTGCGAAGTTCATTCCCAGCCCGGCGATCACGCTCGATCTGGCAATCAACCCGGACTTTGCTCAAGTCGAAGCGGACCAACTTGTAGTCACGGCCAATCAACGTTTCCCGATCTTCTTTCCTGAGAAGCGACCTTTCTTCCTGGAAGGAATCGATATCTTTCGCACACCGATCACCGCGGTACACACGCGGGCTATCGTCGATCCAGACGTCGCGGTGAAGACCACGGGAAAGATCGGCCGCAACAGTTTTGGTTTGATACTTGCCAGTGACAATGGACCAGGAACGTTCCTCGGAGACGAACGGCTGAATCCCAACAACTTCCGCTTTCTTGATAAGAACGCACACATTGGCGTGCTGCGACTTAAGAGAGACGTGGGTAAAGAGAACAGCCTTGGTTTGTTGGCGACAAGCTACAGCTTCATCGAGAAGCACAATCAAGTTCTGTCCTTCGACGGACGATTTCGTCTAAATAAACAGACGACTGTGACCTTCCAGGCCATGGGAACAACCTCGCGAAACTTCTTCTTTGATCCGGATGAAAACGTTCGGGTTTTGAACCTGGCACCCGGCTTACTGGTGGCTGGCGATAGCCGGTACAGAACTGGTAACGGTTTTGGCTACACCTTCAATTATGTCAACTCAGGCAGAAACTGGGGTTACGAGTTTGGTGGGGATGGTTTCACCCAGGACTATCGCGCTGATGTGGGCTTCTTTCAGCGCACCAACTCCAACTTCACTTACGGCTATGCCCGGTACAACTCTGATCCGAATAAGAAGAAGAAGATTATTTCGTATCACATTCACAACTTTACTCACATCGATTACGACTGGCAGGGTCGAATCTACGCATGGGAAGCCGAGAACCTGATCGAGCTGTCATTGCCACGCAGCAGTTGGGCTGGAGTTTGGTGGGAACCAGGATACGAGCGTCTGCTGGATCGTGAGTTTGGATTGACCAGAGAAGCCCGGGCATGCAACCCGCTCGGCGGACCAAACCGTTGCACGTTCTATGGACCAGACAACGAGCGTTCATCGAATAAGCAACACATCTCGGGATACTTCGGATCGAACTTCAACAAGCAGATTCAGTTCAATGGGCAGGTGATTTATCGATTTGGTCATTTTGATCTCGACTTTGGTAACGAACCCAAGTATCCGCGTGTAAGCCCACCGGCGATTCTAGCCAGACAGTTGAGGGAAAGTGGTCAATGCACACCAGTGGCAGGTGGCCCACCGGTGCCAGTCGAGTGCATTGCGCCACTGGATCCAGGTAGAGGAACTCTGCTTCAAATTACGGCGGGATTCACTTATCAACCAACGAACGAGTTTCGCACGCAGATAAACCTCAACAAGCAACGACTCGTTCGTGACGACACCGGGTTGGTTGCATTCGATGTCGATATTTGGACCTGGCGTGGGACGTATCAGTTCAGCAAGGCCACGTTTGCGCGTGCGATTATCGATTACAACACACTCAATTCACGTGTGCGTGCGCAGTTTCTTGCTGGTTGGACGCCGAGCCCGGGCACGTCGTTCTACGTTGGTTACAACGACGATATGAACCGCGACAGTCTGCATCCGTTCACGCGGCAGATCGTTCCGGGTTTTCGGCGCAACTCACGGACGCTGTTCGTGAAGATGTCGTACCTGATTCGAAAGAGCTTCGGGTCGTAGCGAGTTGGAATGCGGATTGCGGATTGCGGATTTGGAATTTGGAAATTGGAAATTGGAAATTGGAAATTGGAATTTGGGGTTTGGAATTTGGGGTTTGGAATTGGCTCGTAAGGTTATGGGCGTGACCAGTCTTTAATTGAACGAGAGCCAAAACCACCACTCTCAAAAGTCCCAAGTCCCACTTCTCAAATTCGAAATCCCAAATTCCAAATTCCAAATCCGCAAATTCCAGATTTCAATTTCCAATTTCCAAATTCCAATCCCCAAATTCCAGATTTCAATTTCCAATTTCCAAATTCGCAATCCGCAATCCCCAATCCGCAATCCCAATTTCTAATTCCCACTTTCCAAATCCCAATCCCCCATGCCAACATCCTTGCATTTCTTGTGAAGTGCCTCTGTCCCACGCGCGGCTGACATTCACTCAGTGTCGGTAGACAATACTCGCCGTACTTCCGGGTTTAACTTTTCTCACAATCTAAACACTTACTACCTGCCTCACCGCAGGAGAAAGGCAATTCGCATGAGCGAGGTAAAAATTAACCTCACCGACTTTCAACGAACTCTCACCGGTACTGTTCACGGTTCAACCGCAGAAAGATTGGTCGCTTCTTTAACAGCTGAACCCGAAACCATCGCCGAACTGCTAACGGCATTGCAGCGGTTCGAGAAATGCGATCTCGACGATTACTCATATCTTCGGCAACACTCCGAGATCGATGAAGAACCCTGGGACGCAGGCATTATCGTCATCGATCTCGCTGGACGGATCGTTGCCTCAGAATCCACCTACTCATATTTTGGACCAAGTGGATCAGTTGTTTACCACAACGGTCACGAAGCAACGGACATTGGAATTCCGTATCGCCTCAGTGAAGACTGGCTCTGCGTCGATTCGATTGAGGAATACAAATGGTTATGTCAGGAGCGACGTGAACAGCGCGCGTCGAATCCGCCCCTGGATGCGAGGGCCGTGCTCTTTGGCAGGCCACTGCTCGAGTGGATGGTCCGAGCCGTGGCAGAAAGACATGCGACCCTGCTGCCTGTGGTTGAACAGTTCCGTGAGAACTGTCTGAAAGAGAACCCGAACAACAACACACTCTCGGATACTGGATGTCGAGAACCTTACGAACAGATATCAAAAGAGCTGGTAGCGATTCATTCGAATTGGTTGCTGACCGCTCGTGAAGATCTTCGGGGAATGACGCCGCGCGAAATCCTATTTGAGAAGCAGGATTTCATCGATTCAGATCTCGAATCGAGAGCGAGACAGTGGTCCCTTCAGGGTGAAGGCCCGCCCTGCGTTCCTGTTGCTTCTCAGGCCTACCGCTTCGCGGGTTTCGGTACACACGAGTGGGTGATCTACTACGACCTTGTGCGTCATCTGCTCTGGGCGATCGTTCAGCGCTCGGATTTTGCCTCGGGTGCATTTATGACACCGCCGGGCTTTGAGAATGAGATTGCGAGACTGGAAGAACTAAAGTATCAGTGGCTCGAACAGCCGCAGGAAGATTATAGTCACCGAACTCCCGCGATACTCATTGACAACGAACGCCGGCGTCTGCCCATCGCTCTGACGGCGGAAGAGATGATCATCGATCCGGATTGTCCAGCCTGTCAGATCATGGCTCAGGACACATTGGAAGGAGGTCCGGGATTCTGGCATCTAGACGGGTCGCATATGGAAGATGAGTTTGCCTTCTCGTGGGTACGCACCCCGAAGGAGTGGCAAGAAGAATTGATTCGTAGGAAGGAATTTGATGAACAATTTGAACGTGAGTGGGCACAACGAAAGGGAGGTGTGCGGAACGACGAAAGCCCTGACGTAACCGCAGCGTCTGATTCAGTCGCCGAGGATGCGCTTATCACTTAGGGGTGCATCGAGATTCGTGTGGGATGAGTGATAGTCAAGCCGGCTCGGAGCACAAAATCAACTGTATCGCCGGCCCTCTCGACAAGGCATAATGGCAACTATGAAACGTTGCCCGCAATGCAATTTCATCTATCTCGACACGGATGAGGTTTGCGACCTCGATCAAACACAACTCATCGTTGTCGACGAACCTGAGGGTGAGGCCTCACCGGACGATTTAAAGGAGCACATTGCGGACCAAAACTCTGTTCCGGAAGATGTAGTTGCGGTCGCGCCCACGAGTGTTTCGCGCCGCAGAGCCCCGTTGGTCGCAATCGCACTCGGTGTTCTCACAATCGCGTTCATCCTGGGAGTTGCTTATTTCGCCACCGCGCGTCGAGCGAGACACGCGCGTGCGCCGGAGATTGCAAATCGAGAAGTTGGGGTGGTCAAGCCTGCCGAGATTGATCTAACGCCGTCACCAATTGAGAGCGCTACGCCTGCGCTGGAGGCGTCTCCGTCACCGTCAGTGCGCACTTCACCTTCGCCGCAAAGCGGAACGGTGCGAGGCACAGTAAGTTCGGAACCGGTATCGACGGACACTCAACCTCCAAAGGCAGGTGCAGTAACGATTCGTTTGGTAAACGGCGCAAGAATCGATGCCGATGAAGTGTGGCGGACGAAGGATGGAGTCTGGTATCGCCGCAATGGTGTCGTTACCTTGCTGAAGCGTAATCAGGTGCGCGCAATTGAACGCGTCCAGAGATAGAGGTTCTGGGTATCTGTTTTCAGAGTGTCCCGCCAGGCGCAATTACTCGTGACGGACAAACGCCGAGGACTCCTCAGAGACGCTGAGGACGCAGAGAGTTCCAGGGGATGACGCCTCAACACTGAGAAGGTATGCACTGCTTTTGTCTACTGGCCACATTCACCGTTTCCACGAGTCACCGCCGCTGAGAAGCGCTGCTGATATTCCGCCGACGTAATAAACGCGCAGACCATTCCCCGGAAGTTGTTCTGCTCTCGATTGTTCAATACATCCAACCAGAAATCGTAGCCTGCCCGATCAGGATCACGCCGCAGGTATCCGAAATACTGATTGAGCACAAAAGCGCGATTGAACTCTGCCAACTGAACGCTCGCATGTTCACTCGCCGCACGCACAACTCCACTTCTTTGTTCTGCCAAGTCTGCACCTTCGTTATATACCGCAATCAAACTCGCACGTTCAGCAGATAGATCGACTGCAGTTGCTTGTTGAATGTTCGCGATAACTGCGTCAACGAATGGCGCTGCCGCAGTTGCACTCTGGTAGCGAGCGACGAACTCGGCTTGCTGAACAAAATCTCGTGCGAGTTCATTCTTATTAGTATTCAAGTCTGGGCCTGCAAGTAACCGACTTCGACCCGCGTCAAACTCTGCCAGAGTGAGACGACGCCCAAGTCCGGTCCGGTACATCAGGTAAACAAAGTTCCCGGTCTGCTGGAACTCTGCCGACATGAAGAATGCCGCACTGACTTCGAGTCTCCTTGCACGTATGCAGACGACATCCGAACCGCAAGCTGCAATCTCGTTTGACCAGTAGAGCCAGCCAGCGTGATCAGGTTCTCGCCCGAGAAAGTCGAGATACTGCTGACGCACGAAGAAACCTTCATGGTCCAATGGATTCTCAGTCGGGTTCCCGGGGATGGCTGTAAAGACCGCATCCGTACGATCCCCGACCAGCGAGAAGGATCGTTCGGCCGGTGAAAAGCTGAAGTTGGCAAACGTGGGTCTCACCGAATAGAACCCATCGGTTTCCACATTTTCGAAGCGATAGACGCCGTTGGCGTCAGTGATAGCCCGATCCTGCCGATCTCCACTCAACTGAACCACGACACCTCCTAACGGTTGGCCCGTGGTTGATGTGATGATTCCACTGATTGTTGCTGGTGCGGCTGTTACTGATCCGACCGTGACTGCGAGTTCGCAAAGTGGTCCAAGAGTGTAAGTCGCACGTGCCTGATTAGCATTGGCGGTTTCGTCCAGATACTGGGCCCGTGCGCCGAGACCGGAAGCCGGCGTTGCAGTGATCGGAAGCCGTTGACCAGCCGATACCGGAGTTACGTCAACGTTGTAACTGAGTATCGCCGTTGTGTTAGCAGCGACCGTTCCTGGATCCCACGTCACATTACCGGTGCCGCCGATTGATGGTTGGGCCACAATCGTGCCCTGGTTCGCAATGGCTAGACCCGCATAGACCACACCACCTCCGGGTACATTCGTATTCACCAAGCGGCTGCTGTCGAAAGAGATCGGGTAGGGCGTGGGATTAACCAATGTCAGGATGATCCCCAGTTGCGACGTTTGGCCCACTTGAGGAGGATTCGGACCGACCTCATTTACGACGGTCTGCTCGAGATAGGGCTTCACCGGTGCCGCGCCATTGTCGGTTGGCAAGTAGATGCGAAATGCGTTGGTTGTGGGATTAGCCGTGGGCGGATTCGCTGCAACCTGCGAGTTTGCTATGTAGACA
>DATBMP010000309.1:0-14109 GCA_036554845.1 Pyrinomonadaceae bacterium | reverse complement strand
CCGTAGGGCCTGGTTTTATTTATCGGGCTTCGCCCCCGGTGCGGGCTGCGCCCAAATATTCTTAGCGAGAGGGCAGAGCCCAAACTGAGGGCAGAGCCCCAAGAATTTAAAGGTGGCGCCAACGGCTGGGCAAAGCCACAGCCTCACATCCGGCGGCGAAGCCGAATCGTTGCCAGCGATTGATAAACCTGACCCTAACTAACCGCGGACCACTAACAACTGACCACAGACCACGGACCACTAACAACTAACCACTAACCAACTGACAATCCCAAATCCCAAATCCCAAATCCCAATTCCCAATCATTTCTCGCTATAATCCCCACAACCCAATCAATCGAGGTGAAGTCACCATGCAAACCGAAAGTCTCAATCTGTCCACATCACGCGGAGCAACTACTGCACATGTCGCTCGTCCTGATAGTGAGTCAACTGCCGCCGTAATTCTGATTCAGGAATGGTGGGGCATAAACGATCACATCCGCGATCTCGCCGGTCGTTATGCAAAGGAAGGCTACCTTTGTGTCGCGCCGGATCTTTATCGCGGCAAGTTGGCAAAGAGTGCCGACGAAGCCTCGCAAATGATGCATGGGCTGGCAATCGAAGACGGAATGGAGACGATCCGGCAGGGAATCGCTGAGACGCGCAAGACATACAAATTAGATTCGATGGGAATCACCGGTTACTGTATGGGCGGAACGTTTGCCCTACGCGCGGCTTGTGAGATTCCGGAACTCGCTGTCTCCGCACCTTTCTACGGAGACATTCCCGAGGATGAAGTCTTAAAGCGATTGAAGGTGCCGACCCTCTTCATCGCCGGTTCAAGAGACAACTGGATCACGCCGGCGAAGGTTAACGGATTGAAAGAGGCTGCAAGGAAATACAACTTGCCGGTTGAGGCAGTGAGTTACGACGCAGACCATGCCTTCTTCAATGACACTAGACCAGAGGTCTATAACGCCGAAGCTGCCGCTGATGCGTGGCGCCGTGTGCTGGACTTTTTCCGGAAACACTTGGGTGATTGACGATTGGCGATTGACGATTGACGATTTGAATTAAACATCGACAATCCTTTTTTGATTTGGTCGTTAGTGCGCGATCCACGAACCGATACGGAAACAACACCAAAGCAAGCTACCTTTTCAGAAACCGATCCAGCTCCTCACGCGTTGGCAAAGATGTTCGCGCTCCCAATTCCCGGCACTTCAGACTTGCGAGTGCATTTCCCAACTTAAGACAACCTTCAATATCTTCGTCCTGCAAAACCCCACACAAAAACCCGGCATGAAAAGTATCACCAGCGCCCGTTGTATCGCGGCAACCACCGGGCACTTCGAAAGCAGTCGACTCAAGGAACTCACCTTCGCAATACACGATCGCTCCCTCGCTGCCTTTCGTCGCTCCCACCACAGCACAACCGAAACGACTCTTCAATTCGACCAGTGCCCGACGCTCATCCCGAATTCCGATTAAACGAAAGGGAAATTCTCTCGACGTGACCAGGATGTCGATCAGCGGTAGCAACTCAGGCAGACCTTCGTAGATGTTATCGATGTCGGCCGAAACAATCGTTCCGGAAGCGCGTGCCGTGGCTGCCATCCGCACACACGCCGGTGGATCATGCGCATCGAGATGCAGAACACGCGCTCGAGCCGCAAGCGAGACCGGAGCCTCATCAGATTGATACGCCAACCGTTCGTCACGATCCCAGATAATTGTTCGTTCGCCATTGCGTGCATCGATGATGATGAATGCTATCTGGTTCGTCGCTCCCTCGATCACTTCAGCAAAGTCAATATTGACGCCTTCGTCTTTAAGAGTCTGCAGACCAAAGATTCCAGCAGCATCTGATCCAAAACGGCCGGCATAGGCGGTCTTGAATCCAAGTCGTTGCAACGCGACCATTGCTGATCCCGATTGCCCACCGGCAGCCTGTTTGTGTTCGGATAGCCGCACTTTTGTGTCGAACGCCGGATACTCAGGGACGACAATCAGATGATCGACAGCGTTTAGGCCAAAGGCGACGGCATCAAACTCTCGAGGCGGTGGAAGTTGAAAGGGCAATTTCATGTTGATGTTGATTGGCTATTGGCTGCGGTGGTAAGCGCAGCGCGATACCCTGAACATTGCCGATTGCCGATTGCCGATCGATTGATTTTCCAGCTACCCGCGGCTAGCAATTTTCTCAACCGAAACATCTGAGGCCACTCCTACAATTTGTCGATAGTGACAACCAGGAATCAAATCGGCAATCGGCAATGTTGGTTGACCCTTTAGCTGTACGCTCCGTTGCTGCGTTAGAATGTAAAGAACAAAACCTAGTATTTCCCTGTCGTGACCTTAAACGAAAAACTCAAAGAAATTCCGCGTTCATCAGGGGTTTACCTTTACAAGGACGCAACCGGAAAAACGATCTACATCGGCAAGGCCAAAAACCTTCGCAGCCGTGTGCGGTCCTACTTTCAATCCCGCCCGTTTGATCGGAAGACTGACGCCCTGGTCGGCAACATCGCTGATGTCGAATTCATCGTTACCGATAACGAAGTCGAAGCACTCATCCTCGAAGCAACGTTAACCAAAAAACATAAGCCCCGCTACAACGTCAATCTCAAGGACGATAAGTCGTACCCCCATCTTAAGCTGACCATTAACGAACCTTTTCCGAAAGTCGTCATCACCCGTCGTATTCAGAAAGACGGCGCCTTGTATTTTGGTCCATTTCTCCCCGCCAGCCTGGCGCGAAAAACCATCGACCTGATCAATCGCACGTTTCAATTGAGGACCTGCGATATCGAGATCGACGGCAAGGCTCCTCGCCCCTGCCTCGAATATCACATCAAACGATGTCTTGGTCCATGCGTTAAAGGTCTGTGCACGCTTGAACAGTATCAGGAAGCAGTGCGCGATGTGCGTCTACTGCTCGAGGGAAGAAACAAAGAGTTAGCAGACGCGCTCGAAAAGCGGATGGTCGAGTGTTCGGACCAGTTGCGTTACGAGATGGCGGCCAAGTATCGCGACTTGCGCCGGACCGTAATCAAGTTGTCCGAACAGCAGAAGATGGCCACCTCGCCAGAGAGGGACGTTGACATCTTTGGTTACTACCGCGAAGGACCACGTCTCGCGTTGCAACTCTTCACAATGCGCGAAGGTCATATCGTCGGACGACGTGAGTTCTTCTGGGAAGATTTGCCGGGCGACGACTTCGATCCTGCGTCATTCTTAAGTGAAGTGTTGGCCCAATACTACTCAACGGATTATGTGCCAAAGGAGATCCACGTCCCGGTCGATTTCGAAGATCGTGAACTGCTGGAAAAAGCGTTGACTAAATCCAGGGGCCGGCGAGTGAAGGTCCTTTACTCGCAGCGAGGTGAGAAACGTGATCTGATCGATCTGGCAGAGAAGAACGCAAAGCTAGCCTTCGAACAACGCTTCCGGGTGCTGAAGCCCGACATGAAGCTCGTCCTTGAAGAGTTGCAAGAGACCCTTGAGTTACCTCGTTTTCCAGCACGGATCGAGTCGTTCGATATCTCGCACATCCAGGGCGCTGAGAATGTCGCCGGCATGGTTGTATCGGACAACGGCAAGATGAATAGATCTGAGTATCGGAAGTTTCGCATCAGAAATGTTGAAGGCGCGAACGATGTGGCCTCGATGCATGAAGCCGTATCGCGTCGATATTCAAGGTTATTGAAGGAAGGTAAACCGTTACCCGATTTAATAATGATCGATGGGGGCAAGGCCCAACTCAACGCCGCCGCAGAAGCAATGCGCGAACTCGATCTCGACGCGTTGCCTTTGGTAGGAATCGTGAAGCCACCGTTTCGTCACAATGAGGTCGCCTACCTTCTGGTTAAAGGACGCGAGGACGAAGCAATTTATCTCGATTCACATTCGCTGATACTTCGTCTGCTACAGATGATTCGAGACGAAACGCATCGCTTTGCAGTTACCTATCATCGCAAGCGGCGCGAGTTGCGCGACTTTACCTCAGAGTTAACCGCGATACCGGGCGTAGGAGCGAAAAGAAAAGGACGATTACTACGACATTTCGGGTCAATCCAAAGAATCGCACGCGCGACAGTTTCCGAACTTACTCCGTTCGTGGGCCGCAAGACTGCAGAAGAGATCGCCGATCACTTTGAGCGACAACGAACACTGGCAGGTCAGTCGGAGGCCGTGAGCTCAATAGTGCCTTGACACAAGTGAGCCGCGGAATATACCGATGACGCGGATCTGATAATGAAATATTGGAAACTCAGTTTCAGACCCGCATGATCCGCGTAATTCCGCGGCGAATAATCTCGTTCAAACTACCCCGATTGTTGCTGACCACGCGCTCCGCTGAACTCGTAAAAGATGTGTAACTTTAGCGTCCCATCCAACACCTCCGCACGCACATCCTTCACTTGAGCTTTCACCGAACCGTTGCTTGCCTTTACCGGTATCAGTAACTGTAACTGCGGCGCTCGTATCAGTTCCAGAGGATTCACACGTTGGTCGATTGCGTTACGAACAAACGTCGTGACAAAGCTGTTGGCTACGGGATTAACACCCTCGAGATTTACTCCCTCGACAACTACCTGGCCATAGACCGTCTGTTTCTCCTGATCAAACCTCAACTCTAAACTTGATTGGGCCCATCCTTTGAACTGAGTGCAATTGCCCAGCAAGTTATAACTGCCATTGAAAGCCATCGGGACCTGGATCTTGCCATTCGCAAACTGCACCTGCGTCTTACTGTTACTGACTTCCTGCATCAACGTGATCGTATTGGCACATCCCTGTTGAAGTGCGCTGGGTTGATATCGTGCCAGGCCCGGCACGTCTCCCGCATCAGCGATGTTGAATGCGGGAGGATCAAGATCTCGAAACACCGCGCCCAGCAGATCATTAAAGAAGCCGTTACCGACGGTAATCACAACCGACTCTGTTCCAGCGGTGTCAGCCGAAGGAGCTTGCACGCGTTCGCCGGGCGCTGACTTAAAACCAGGGGCTCCCAACAGAAAGACCGCGATACCGGCTCCCAGCAGTAACCCCAGGACAAGAATGACCAAGTACTTCATGCGAATTTCCTTTCAATGATCATTACGGAGATGGAGCAGAGGTCGCTGCTGGTGATGCAGCCACACTCGGGCTAGCTGTTGGACCAGACCCAGCCATGATGGTCCTCAAAACCGCGCCCGCCATCTGTGCTATAGCGTTAATCTGTTGCCGCACCTGTTGAGGTTGTACCTTTGTAAACCCGGTGGGCACTTCGAAAGCTGCTGGATCAATAGTAGTACTAATGTCACGCATCTCGGCGACTACCTTCGCGCCTTTCACTCCTTGCACGTTTCCACTGGCTTCTGCGAACAGTTCAGATCGCAACGGTAGTCCGGTCTCCTTGTCTACGAAAACGAATGCTTCGGTGTTCACTGAGCCTGCCGAAGTACTCGTGTTGGTCGTGCTCGAATAGCGATATTTTTCGGCCGTGCGACCGCCAATCGTTTCTTCACCAACACGCTCGACTCCTTTTACGTTCTCTAATCGAGCGACCAGCTGTCCGGGTGTCATCAACTTCTGAAGCTGAATACCCGTAGCTTCCTGAGTCAGCTCAGCATATTGTTTTCGCCCCGGCATAATCGCGACGTGCTGACCTGCCTTTTCGAGATAGATCAAATCCGAGCCATCGGGAAGCTTGAATGCAACTCTGCGATCGGCGCCATTGCGCATGATCTCAGCCGATAGAGTTGGTATGCCGACAGTCTTTTCTCCGCCTTCGGTCTCCGCCGAGATGACCAGTGTCGCGCGATACTGTTCGGGTTCGCGTTCTACGATGCTCGATAAAGTTGTTGGTGAAGTGTTGGCGTTAGCGGCTGGTGCAGTGTTCGCATTGACGGACAGGTTCGTGTTGATGTTGCTGTTGGTATTCGACTCCATTCTTTGACAAGCGCTTCCCCCCGCAACAAGCAGCGCTAACACACAGAAAGATATCGGTTGCTTCCACACTACTCTCTTCATAAAGGATCTCCGGAAAATTCAGTATTAGAAAAGGGGGCGAAAATTAGAAGGGACAGTAAGAATAGCATGCAAAGACAGATCCAGAAATGCGCAGGAGTGGTCCATCGGTGAATAAATTTTGCACAAGTTTGACTTGCAACTCACTTTTTCGGTAGAAGCGGTCTGCTCTTTCAGCTTCTGCGTCGGAAACGGAAACAATGAAAAACATCCCTTTACTTCTGGTTCTTGGGTTTGCTTTATCTTTATGCAATCTCTCTAACAAATTAAAGCAAGCCACTAACTCGGGCGATTCGGGCACCAGCACTGCCGACTCTTCTGACACGGGAGGTTCGGCAGTTGAGCGCGGCGAACCGACTGCTGCGCAACGTGCTGCATTGGAAGGCGGCCAGGAGATCAAATGGGACCAACAAGGGATGTCCTGGACTGTGCCGGCTAAATGGAGGGAATCTTCCAAAGAATCGAAGATGTTTGTTTGGAGTGCTCCGGGAACCACAACCTCATTGATCGTGAACATTTCGACGATGGACGAAAGCTTTCCGACGGAGGTCAGCTTAAAGGCGTTTTACGATGGAGCAAAGACCCGTGCCAAGAATGGCGAGGTCGACGAATTGAAGTGGGTCGAGATCGATGGACTCAAAGGCGTACAGTTCCGTGAATCAAAACCGGAACAGCCGGATGGAATTCGAAGACTCCAATGGCTGGCGTATCGAAAGTTTGCCGGGCAGGTGCAGATGGTGAATTTGATGCTGGCATCGCAGGGCAAAGATTTCGAGAGTAGTCAGGATGCGATGTATGGAGTTCTCTATTCGACCAAGTTGGTGCACTGAAAACCTTGGAGTGCGGTGGCAAGCGCAGCGCGACACCGCTTTGGATCTCGATACCATTCGACCGACTGGAAGCTGATAATCCAAAGCGGTGTCGCGCTGCGCTTGCCACCGCACTCCAAACTCACTCTTTGCGAATGTAGTTCCGGTGAATCCACGCGCCCTTCGCATCGCGATCGCGCGTTTCGAAGAACACGTTCTCTTTGTCCTCCCGGGTCAACAGACCAACTCGCTTCGTTACTTCCTTCTCTGATCCGGTTCCCTGCTCGGAATCAGTGAGGAACTTCTTCACACTCGCTTCACTTGTCGGCTCAAACTTCTGGTCCTTCTGCAGTTCTGCAATCGCCTCAGTGGCGTTCGCCTTCAAGAGCTTGGGCCAAAGTTTGTTGAAGAGCTGGTTCGAGGCATACACATCCGCGCTGTTGACTTTGCCATTGATGGCAAAGACATATCCGATTACATCCGACTTTCCTTTCACAATACTCCCCAGCGCCTGCATGTAGGCTTCGGCAGTCTGGTTCAACTTTGTATTTTCCAGGGCTAACTGAAGACTGGAAGACGATGTTCGGGATGCTACTGCTTCCCCGACGTTCTGACTCATCTTGTCCTGGGCCACCTTGACGTTCTCCCAGACCGCACCTTGTGAGTTCGCCTTCTTCGCCGCCAGCTTTAGATCCTTCGTATTCACCACCTCTGCTGAACTACCAAACGTGTCAACCTTTTCTTCGCCCCGGCGACTCCATCGGCCTTGTTCGACACAGAACGCGGTAATGGGAATCTTCCCTGATTTTGGGGGAACGATGAGATCGACCGCCAACACTCGATCCTGTTGTCCGCCCTTAACAATGTCACCGGCCTGCACATAAACGTCTTCATGCGAACGGTTCTCAATCGCAAGTTCGTTTACGTCTTTCGTTTCATAGACCACTACTTTCTTCTGCTCCAGCGCTTCCTGGAGCGTCAGAAAGTTTTTGCCCTCGATCTGGTTTGGTCCGTGTATGAGAAAGATTGTGAGGTTGTCGTGAGTGAAGGGTCCGCTGAGACGATACTGCCTCGCGTTAACTTCCGGCGCCTTCTTTCCGGACGAATGACCTTCCTGGGCCATGATCAGAATCGCCAAAGGTACCGCAGCCACAAACATCGCGACCACGACGGTAATTACAAATGTTGCTCTGACCGACACACAAGCGCGCTGTGCAAATAAAACAGTGTTCTTCATTTCCTCAACTCCTCCGAGAACAGACCCGGCTGCTTTGCAGTCTGGTGCTGAGATCTATGGCCCGACGTGAACCTGCGGCTGACGGGGCCGAACTTGGAACCGTTAGGGAGACGCGTTGGAAATAAAACCCTGGATATGGAACGGACCTTTGGGGAGATCTTTAAAGGCCTTCAGGTTAAGAACGAGGATGGGGAGGCTTGCTTGCGAGTGAGATGAGATAGATCCGCGGCACGTTTCCCGCCTCAAGCTGCTTTGCACAAAAAGTCTTGTTTTCATGTCACCACATACTTGCGAGTTACTAACTTCAGCCCGGTGCACCGAAGGATACTCAGGAAAACCGTTTCAACGGTTTTCATTGGTAGTCTCAGGGATTGCTCGGAAACCGTTAAAACGGTTCCTCCTCGGTCGCCGTGAGGATCACTGGGCTGAAGCCCGGTGTGAATGGCAGTTAACCTAAACGTTTGTTGGGCTTTGTCGCGTTAGTTGGCTCGAACGAGGGGAACAACGCCGTGAAATGTTTCCGCGGTAGATCGCACAATCAATAGATGGGGAAAACCGCATCGCATTCAGCTGTTCGCTTGATGAGGGGCGTTTTGTTCACTTAACCCGCGATGACGGCCAATCATGAAAGACAGTTCAGAGGTGCGGCACCTCTTGCGGATTGCTGTATCAGGTATCGGAAGAGTTCTTGACACATCACAAGGAACGTCCTATAGGGTGTCGTCGGAAACCTTCACTGGCCTTGATCCTCTAACCCACGCCAGTCCTGACGTAAGGACAGATAAGCTCCACATGGCTTATTGGTTGGCAGTCTTTTCAAACCTACTTTGAGACTCATCGACCTCCATTCGACTAAATCAATTACATCAATGCGAAATCCACCAACAAGGAGTAACCCCCAACATGCCTAAGAAGAATTGGACCGTGATGGTCTACCTCGCCGGCGATAACAATCTTAGTGAAGAGAGTGTCTTCGCTCTGACCGAGATGCGAAGAGTAGGCTCGAGCAAGCACATGAATGTGATCGCCCAACTTGATACCGGTGTTCACGAAAACACTCGTCTCTTCATAACCCGCGGTGCAACGCCCGGCGCCACAAACGAAGAACTTGAAACTGAGCGTCAGAGGACTTTAAGGCTTGCCTCGAAGAAGGTCCGAGGCAAACAAGTCTCCACTTCCGTTTCATCAAACGGCGATCAAAATGGCGCACGCTCGTCCTACTTCGATGCGATTCTGGACTTTGTCAAGTTTTGCATCGACTCGTACGAGGCGAATCACTACATGCTGGTTCTTTCCGGTCACGGACCAGGCGTGCTCGGCAGTTTTCTCACAAAGGAAGAGGCAGACACCATCGACAGTTTGAGCGTCATTAGCATGGCCCAGCTGATTGCAAAGATAAAAAGCGAACTACCCGGGGGACAAAAGATCGATATCCTCGGCATGGACACGTGCCTGATGAGCATGACCGAAGTTGCCTACATCGTGCACAACTCTGCAAAGGTGATGATCGGTGCTGAGGGTTTCGAGCCAATGGGTGGCTGGCCGTATGCAAGCGTACTTGAAAGCGTTAGTAGGATCGCCAAAAAGGAGAACGGTGGCGATGATAATGATGTTAAGTCACTCTCGAAGCAGATCGTCTCAGACTACATTCGCTTCTACAACGACTACCTGGCTGCCGGTGTGTCAGTTGACCTTGCCGCTTGTGACCTCGAGCAGTCTGACAATCTCGTGTTGGCCGTCAACAGTCTGTCTCAGGTTCTGCTCCAGTATCTCTTCAACCCGGAGACCGGCAGCGGCAAAACCAATTCGGATGTTCGCAATGGGTTGGTGCTGGCTCATTGGGAAGCTCAACCGTACAAGCAGGAGCAATACACTGACCTGTACGACTTCTGCGAGCGTCTGAAGTTTTACTGCAAAAAGGATGACATACGACGTGCGTGTCAGAATGTGATGAACTGTATTCGCGGCAGCAAAAACGAGAAGGATGCAAAGCTCGCCGACGACGATTTTGTTCATAAGATTGGGCCAAGCGGTGGCAAAGAAAGAACGAACTTTCGCAATGTTGACGGCTTTGTTCTGCGTTCAAGCTTTAGTGGACCAACTGTTCAATACTCATATGGAGTTTCGATCTACTTTCCTTGGGCTGAAAAACCTGCTGAGCTCGATTTGTACGAACAGGTCTACTTTGGACTTAACTCACGTTGGTTGGAGTTCCTTAAGGCATACCTTCGAGCAACTAAACGTGAGCCACGCGATTTAGGTGGCGAGCTGCGCAGTTTTGATCAACGACTGACCACCGATCTTTATGTAACCAGCGCGAGTGAGTTAATCATGCCGAACGCGCGAAACGGTTCCCAAACCAGGAATGGGTCGCAAAACAAAAACGGTTCTCAAAACAAAGACCTGAGCAATTTGATCGGTAGCATGCGAAACCCGCCCACGGATTACAGTTACGTACCAGCCGGCATACATCCTACCGACAAGCGCGAATTGCCGGATACAAACATGAAGGTCTCGTATGGTCGGGCCGGAGCGCGGAAAACACTCAGACGAAGGGTCGAGGTAACTCAAGAACGACTACAAACGAGGTGAATGCTCGAGATAAGAACCTTCAGGTTGGTCCATGGTTTATTGTTGAGCACCTTCCTGCTCTCCATATCAGCGAGTCGTGTGAGGCTCGAACACACATTCGCCGAATCGGGTGCGGGTAGGATTGCTCAAAATGAATCTTTGTCCTCACCGCCTTCCGATCCAACTAAAGACACACCTAAAACTGAGGCAGAAAAAGCTCTCGCCGAAGGACTTGATCTCATTCATCAAGGCACTGCCGAATCGAGTCGCGCGGGGATCGCAAGATTAGAAAGAGCTTTAAGTGCCTGGAGGTCCATCGGTTCTCAACGCGATGAGGTTACGGTCCTCAGGCACATCGGAGATGCTTACCAACCACTCGGCGACTTTTCCCGTTCGCTCAACTACTACAATCAAGCACTAGCAATCAATCGCACTCTTAAGGACCAAAACGCCGAGGCGCAGCTACTCAACGCGCTAAGCTTTGTTCATCTGACGTTGGGTGAAAACTCTAAGGCGCTCGAGCTTTGTCAAAAGGCAGCGCGGTTGAGTGATGCGACCGGCAATCGTCGAGAAAAGGCCCGCGCACTAAACAATCTCGGAGAGATCAACTATGGGAACGGTCAGATGCAGCAGTCACTCGCATACTACGCCCAGGCGTTACCGATTTGGACCGAGTTGAATGACCGCGAAGGTCAGGCACTCACCTATCTCAATATCGGATACACGTCTTCGGATCTGGGCCAGATGCAAGAGTCGCTCAACTCTTACAGTCAAGCGTTAGCGCTTTGGCAGGCACTTGGAAATAAACGTGGACAGGCCATGACCCTGACGGGAATTGGTCGGCTCTATTCGCGCATGGGCGAAAGTCAAACAGCGCTCAATTTCTTTGCGGAAGCGATTCAGCTGGCCCGTGTAGTCGGTGATCCGATTGAAGAAGCGCGGACCCTGACAGGCATGGCGTATGTTCACGATGGGCTGGGAGAGAAAACCTCGGCCATCAACTATTACGAGCAGGCGCGGGCGCTTTTTCGCAAAGCAAACTACTCACCGGGCGAAGCTGCGACGCTGGCTGACGTTGGTCTGGTCTATCACTCACTCGGAGACAATCAGAAAGCGCTTGAATCCCATCAACAGGCGTCGGCGCTCTTCAAAGCCGTTGGTGATCGCCGCATGGAGATCTTTGAACTAAAAGAGATCGGCCGTGTGCTTGAATCACTCGGCGACAAGACCAAAGCGCTACCTAACTACCTATTGGCCCACGCCTTCTATCGTGGTGAGAAAGATCTTCGCGGCGAAGCCGATACTCTGAGCCTCATTGGTCGTGTTTATGAAGGGCGAGATGAGCGACGGAAGGCGTTGGACCACTACATCCAGGCATTACCACTGGCGAAGAAAGCTGAGTATCGCGTTGGAGTAGCAGCCACGCTTCATAACATCGCTCGGGTGAAGCGCGATCTAGGAGATTTACAGGAAGCAAGTAAACACGCGGCGCAAGCACTTAACGTCGTCGAGTCGTTACGCGAAAAGGTAGATAGTCAGGATTTGCGCACCAGCTACTTTGCCTCAATTCGCGAGCAGTACGAGTTCTATATCGATCTGTTAATGCGTCTCAATCAGCAGCAGCCTGCGGCAGACTTGATAGCAACTGCATTTGAAGCGAGTGAACGGGCGCGAGCGCGATCACTCCTGGAGACACTCGCAGCCGCGCGCATTGAGGTTCGTCAGGAAGCTCATCATGAATTGTGGCAACAGTCGGATCGATTGCGACGTGAGATTGCCGCAAAACAAGAAAACCTGCTGCACGGGAATCCGAACGAGACCCACAACGTCGCCATTGAAATCCAGAACCTCAACTCGCAACTTCTCGCAGTAGAGCAACAGATAGGTCCGATTAAAAACCTTCAAGCCTTAAAAACACAGCCGCTCAGGTTAAAGGAGGTACAGGCCTTAATCACCGACGACAACACTTTATTACTCGAGTATGCGCTGGGAAACGAAAGCAGTTACTTGTGGGCCATCACGCACAATGAGATCACCGCATATCAGTTACCTCGACGAGATGAGGTCGAACATACGGCACGAAAAGTTTACGATCTTTTGATCGCGAACCAGCCACTCATAAACGAAACGTTTGCTCAACAACAGGATCGCATTGCAAAAGCTGAGGCGGAGCTGCCGACGCAAATCGCCAGATTGAGTGATGTGATTCTCGGACCGGTAGCCGCGAAACTGGGAACGAAACGTCTCGTGATAGTCGCCGACGGAGCCCTGCAATATGTGCCCTTCCAAATTCTGACGTTGCCAACTGGTCAATCGAGTTCACGCACTAAACTTCTCGAGGCTCACGAGATCATTAATGAACCGTCAGCTTCTGCAATGGCATTGCTTAGTGATACCAGGACTCGTAAGAAAGGATCTCGCGAAGTTGCGATACTGGCCGATCCCGTATTTTCAGTCGATGATCCGAGGGTACGAACGGTATCAAGATCGAAAACGAGGGGTGACCGTTTAGCTGAATCACCAATCCCCGGGATCAACTCTGCTGCGATTCCGAGGTTACCTGCATCACGAGCCGAAGCCGACGCGATCATGTCACTGCTCTCCTGGCGATCAGGTTTCAAGGCGATCGATTTTGAAGCTAATCGAACTACAGCGTTGCGACCTGACATCGGTGACTACCGCATACTTCACATTGCAACACATGCACTCGTGAACAGTGAACACCCGGAAAACTCTGGCGTCGTACTGTCTCTATTTGATCGAAAAGGAAATTCTCAGGACGGATTTCTCAAATTGGAAGACATATACAACTTAAAACTGCCGGTTGATCTGGTCGTGTTGAGTGCATGCAATACCGGGCTGGGAAAGGATGTGCGCGGGGAAGGTCTGATTGGATTGACCCGGGGTTTCATGTATGCGGGTGCCTCAAGCGTTGTTGCCAGTCTGTGGAAAGTTGACGACGACGCTACCGCAGAGTTGATGAAACACTTCTATCGATCAATGCTGAAAGGTGGTCTTGCTCCTGCCGCAGCGTTACGACATGCGCAACTGAAGGTGTCGCAAACAAAGCGTTGGCAGTCGCCATACTATTGGTCCGGATTCATTATTCAAGGTCAATACGCGACTCCTGTAGCCGAACCCGAACCCGAATCAAGGAGCAAGGCTCTCATCTGGTGGCTCGCAACAACCGTGCTCGTTGGTTTAGCAGCCTTGTTCTTCCTTAAGCAAAGACGCAAGAGAAGTCTTTAGGTACAATTCACCGCGGATTTGCCACTCACTTCGGTCCAATGCTCAACGACAACCCGACCTCATGAATAAAGATTGGGTGCTAACTCAAGAGTCTTTCGATGCCCTGCTGCACTGGCTGGATCCTCAACGTGACCGAGCCGGCCTGCGATACGAAGAGATTCGTCGCAGTCTAATCAAAATCTTTGCGTGCCGGGGTTGTGCTGAACCTGAAGACCTCGCAGACGAGACTATTAATCGTGTCAGCAA
>DATBMP010000294.1:0-11952 GCA_036554845.1 Pyrinomonadaceae bacterium | reverse complement strand
CCAAATCCCAAATCCCAATTTCCAAATCCCAAATTCCAACTTCCTATTGAATCCGATACGCGCGGCCCTTCCAAACAACTGTCACCGGACCGCTGAGCGCCTCGGCAATAGTCATCAAACCAGGTTCATCCGCAATTAGCGCTCGGTACTGTTCCGAACCGCGTCGAATGTTCACTGCCGATCGAGAAGAATTGTAAGCCGTATCGATCCAACCATTAGCCTCACGACGAAATTGCCGTCCCGCAACAGATCTTGTTTCGCCTGATTTCTTCTCTTTCGCACCTGCCTCTGCGGCTTGATTCTGATCAGCCTGTTCGGCACGTCTCAAACCGGATACTCGTGGAGACGGCGGAGCAGCCGCCCCGGCAGTTTGTGCCGCTGCCGACCCACGGCCACGTTCGCTTTCACGCTTTCGCGCATCGGCGCTGGCAAGATCTTTTCGCTCCTGGTCCTGAGCCTTTGCTGCATCAGCCTTCTCTTTCGCGGGCGCGTCGGTAGTCACCGTAACATCTTCATCAGTCTTTGGCTGCGGGCGCGCAGGCGCTGTCGGCTCGGGAGAATATGTACGTTGTTCTTCTGTTGGGGTCACCTTATCTGTTGCTTCGTTCCTGGTCGATGCGTTTTTTTCGGTTTCAGCACGATTCTGCTTTGCGAGTTTGTCCTCTTCTTCTGTTCTGACTGTGGCGACAGGCGAAGGTGAAGATTTTGTAGCTTCACGGCTATGGAAGCCCTCAATCTCATTCTTTGTCGCCGATTCTTCTGTAGTTGTATCGTCGCGCACTGTAGCTGGTTGCGCAGCGGGTGCGTCCGATTTTTGCGCCACGAAATCATTCGAAGGTTGCTGCTTGAAGACAATCACTCCAATACCAACAGCCGAGATTAGTACCAATGCAGGTAACGCATATTTCAAGAAAGAAGGCGAGAAGAAACTTCCAAACCGTCGCCAAAACGAACTACCGGCAGGCCCCGCGACGACATCTGTACGCGCTCTTGGACCAGCCACGACTGCCAGTTGACTTACCAGTTGACGGCAACGCGAGCAGTCAGCGAGGTGGGCCGTGTACCGTGCGCGCGCTGCTGTTGGCAAAGCATCTTCAGCATACGAGTTCAACTCGTCAGCATCCAGATGCTCACCCTGTAGTTGACCTTCAGGATCACCTGCGGCGCGCCCGTGTCGCTTTGCCAACGCGCGCAACAGAAGATCAACCTCATTTTTCTCGACTTGTTTCATCGATTTTCCCAACCAAATCTAGAACGTAAAACCTGAAACAACTTGCGTTTGACCTCTTATTAAGTACCAGACCGCGCCTCCTCCTCAATCTTCTGCGGGGCGATTAATCCCTCCAGATCTGTTTCCAGATTCACGGCAACTTCGGCAAACGACCTGTCCGCTTCCGCACGCGTCCACCCGTGTTGCTCCACCAAAATCCGTTGCACGCGGTTTCGCAGATCAGAGTGTACTCGCGACAAACGCCGGCTCGCTGTTGCCTCATGCACCCCAAGTACGGCTCCGGCTTCGCGCAGACGCAGTTCATCAAAATAGTAGAGTTTCACAAGCAGTCGATCATCTGCGTCGAGTTCGCTGATGGCTTGTTCCAGCGCGCCACTGATCTCTTCACCCGCCAACTTGTCTGAGATCGCTTCTTCAGGGTTAACGGTGCCGAGGGAGGTAGGAGCGTCATGTCGTTTCGCGTCGCTTCTCGCGAAGCGTTCCATCTCTGCGTCTTCTTCAGGTTGAATCAGTCTCGCTTGTTTCCGATGTTGATCGATTGCGAGCTGAGCAACGACAGCTCGCAACCAGCCGGCCAGCGAGCCGCGTCCAGAGTAGTAAGCCAACTTGGTTGCCGGCTGACCGTCACTGCGAGCTCGCAGACCATAAAGCTCCGCCCAAATCGATTGGGCCAGTTCTTCAGCTGCGTCTTCGTTTGCACTAGCCGAGCGCGCCGCGGACTTTACCGTCACGGAGAAGCGTTGGACCAGATCGTCCCAGGCGAGTTGGTCTCCACTTTCGCAGGCGAGAACGAGACAGAGATCATCGGCTTGAAGATCGTCGATGAACGAGCCGATTGCTGAGGCTGAGGCGGACTTGTCGTCCTTGAGAAGATACTTGTCGAGCACCTTTCTGATGCGACCAACAAGCGTGTTGGAGTCGAGTGAACGAGTGTCCTGGGCCCGCGCGAGAAGTCTTTCCGCGCCTTCCAAAACCAGCTCATCGATGTATGACTCGCTTCTGTTCACGATCCTCTGTGTAATGCTATCACTGGTGCGTAGTCAGTTGTCAGTTGGGCTCTGCACAAAAAGTCCTTTTGGGTTTCCGGCTCGGCCGCACCCTTGCGGTAAGCCTGCGGCTTACCGAACGTTCATTTATTTTGATCGAGGCTATGCCTGCAAGACGTGAAGTTTAGGCATAGCCCTGATATTCAAGTTGACTAACGGTAAGCCGCAGGCTTACCGCAAGGGTGCGGCCGAGCCGTACGCAAAAGACTTTCTGTGCAAAGCGAGTCAGTTGTCAGTTGTTAATTGTTATCTGTTAGTTGCTTTAACACACCAACTGTCACCCAACTTTGACACCTCAATAACCCTAAGCTAGATTCGAATTCTTCCAACTACCCCCGAGAAAAACGATGCTGCGCGTTACAGAGATTTTTCGATCCATTCAGGGTGAATCCACCCACGCTGGCCGACCTTGTACCTTCATCCGACTCACGGGTTGTCCCATGCGCTGCGTCTGGTGTGATAGCGAGTACACGTTCACCGGAGGCGATCACATCTCGATCGCTGACATTCTTAAACAGGTCGAACGATTCGCTTGCAACCTTGTCGAAGTCACCGGCGGCGAACCGCTCGCGCAAAAAGAGGCGTTCTCTTTGATCAAAGAGTTGTGCGACAGACAGTATGAAGTTTTGATCGAAACCGGCGGCTACGTTTCAACCGCAGGCATTGATCCACGGGCGAAGTTGATTCTCGATGTTAAGTGTCCTGCCTCCGGTGAAGCCGAGCGCAATCATTGGCCCAACCTCGAGACATTGCGTGCGGATCGTGATGAGGTGAAGTTCGTGATCGCTGACCGGGGCGATTGGGATTTCGCACAGGACGTCATTAAGAAATACGATCTCGAAAACAAGACTTATGCGGTGTTGATCTCGCCGGTCTGGGAGGGAATCGATCTGCAAAGTGTCGCGAACTGGATTTCAGCAAGTGGTCTAAACGTTCGCATGCAGCTTCAATTGCACAAGTACATCTGGGGCCCTGAAGCGCGAGGAGTTTAGATGGGTGGTTCGGACGAAAACAGCTACGCACCATTGCGAGAGGAGTCGGATAGTGATCTCGCTGTGTGTCTGGTTTCCGGCGGCATGGACTCGTGCGTAACCGCAGCAATTGCCAACCAGGAGAACGGCGAACTCGCATTCCTTCACGTTTCGTATGGCCAGCGCACCGAAGCGCGCGAAAAAAAAGCGTTCGAGGCACTGGCGGATCACTTTCGCGTCAGACATCGGCTGGTCGTTTCACTTGAGCATCTCGCACGCATTGGCGGTTCCTCGTTGACTGACAAAACGATGGCCGTGGCGCAGGCAGATCTCTCGCGAACTTCCATTCCAACGAGTTATGTTCCTTTTCGCAACGCGCACCTCCTGGCCATTTCCACTAGTTGGGCCGAAGTGATCGGTGCCCGCTACATCTATATCGGTGCAGTAGAGGAAGATTCGTCTGGTTATCCCGACTGCCGGCCCGCGTTCTATGACGCTTTTGAAAAGGCGATCGAGTTGGGAACCAAACCTGAAACCAGCATATCTCTCAGAACGCCGGTGATTCACATGAAGAAATCAGAGATTGTGAAACGCGGCATCGAACTCCAAGCGCCGCTGGAACTCACGTGGTCGTGTTATCAGGAATCTGAACGGGCGTGCGGCAACTGCGATTCATGTGCGTTGCGTTTGAAAGCGTTTCGAGAGGCAGGAGTGCCAGACCCAATTCCCTACCTGCTTGACACTAAGCGGTCTGCTTATTAAGTTATGGCCGCAAACCCCAATCGGATGTAAATTACAACTAATCGTAGGCATTACAGCATCGTATAGCTCTCTCCCGCCATGACTTATCGTGGCTAAATCTCTCGGAGGAAACTCTAAAATGTTACGTAGAAATATCGTTCTGACTGTCGCGAGCGTGGCCGTATTGCTGGGTGCGTCGCTTGCCGTCGCAGCCCAAACGGGCGAGTTGCGAGGTCATGTTTTGATTGCGAAGGCCGACGGTCAGAAAGTGCCGCTGGGTGAAGCAGCCGTCGATGTTTACCGCACTGATCTTAAAGGAACGTATCCAACCAAGACCAACAAGAAAGGTGAGTTCGTATTTGCAGGACTGCCTTACGTTGGAACTTACACCGTAGTCATCAGTCACCCAACTGCGCAGCCAACCTGGCAGGCAGATATCAAAGCCGGCAGAGGAGTCGATTACGAATTTGTTGTGTCTCCCGGAGACGGTCGTCGTCCCACCCTGGAAGAGATCAAGACTGCCATGGCAGCTGCCGGAACACCAGTGAGCGGTGGATCGGGTGAAAGCGCGGCTGATCGAGCGAAGCGTGAAGAAGCGCTGAAGAAGAACGAAGAGATCATGGCGCGCAACAAGAAGGCGGAAGAATCAAATGCCATTCTTCAAAGAACGTTCAAAGCTGGTAATGAAGCAATCCAGGCGAAGAACTACGATGAAGCCATCAAACAATATGACGAAGGTATCTCCGCTGATCCGGAGCATCCCGGCGCACCATCGCTAATGACCAACAAATCCATTGCGCTTCGCAGCCGGGGTATTGATCGATTCAATTCGGGAATCAAGCAAACTGACGATGCTGCAAAGAGTGCCGCTATCGAAGCGGCCAAGAAAGATTGGAAAGAAGCAGCCGAAGTAGCGAACAAGGCAGTAGCTGCCTTGAAAGCATCGACCCCAACCGAACCCACCGAATTGGAGGGTCACAAGAAGAACCTCTATTTTGCGCAGGTGGCCCGGAGCGAGGCGATGCAGCTGTTCGTAAAGCGAGTGGATCCCACACAGGTAGATGCGGGAACTGTTGCGATGCAAGAGTACATTGCTGCTGAAACAGACCCGGTGGCTAAAGCAAAGGGCGAGCGAGCTTTGGCGCAGATGTTATTCGAAGCCGGCGCCTTGGATAAGGCACAGGCTGAGTATCAGAAGTTAATTGATAAGAACCCGAACGATGCAGAAGCGTTGGCCAACATGGGATTGATCCTGTTCTCAGTGGGCGCTGGTCTGGAAGGCGAAGGCAAGAAGGATGAGGCAAAAGCCAAGTATCAGGAGGCGGCAAACTTCCTCCAGCAATTCGTCGATAAGGCCCCGGACACCCACACGCTGAAGGCAGAGGCAAAGCAGGTACTCGAGAACCTGAAGAACCAACAGGACGTGAAGGCTGAAAAAGCCCCACCGGCCCGTCGTCGCCGACCATAGAAAAGCAACACACGTCAAAGGTGACCAACTTGAAAGCCGTATTGGAGCATCGCCAATGCGGCTTTCGTCTTTTCCTGGAAACTTCTGTAAAAACTTCCAGAATCCCTCCTCGATCGGCAAATAACCTCACAAATACTGAAGATCATTCGCCTTGACACTAAAGTGTTCAACTTGTACTATGCGTGTGCCAACAGTGTTGAGCACGTTGTTGGATGATATTACCTGCAGCTATCTCCGCTGATCCCGCCCCGCCTGTAATCGGGGAACCTTTCAAATAATCCGACCTGGGGAAAAATGTCTGCCAAACTAGGCGAAATTCTCGTCCGCGAAAACCTCATTAGCCCGCAACACCTGCGTGAAGCGCTTGATTACCAGCGCGAACACGGGGGACGTCTTGGCTACAACCTTGTGAAGCTCGGTCTGGTAACCGACGAAATGATTACGGCGGTGCTTTCTCGTCAATACGGCATCCCGTCAGTCAACCTCGACCTCTTTCAGATCGATGAGTCAGTTCTGCGGTTAATTCCTCAGGAAGTTTCCCAGAAGTACTCCGTCCTGCCTTTGTCTCGTGTTGGCGCTACCCTCACGCTCGCGATGGTCGACCCGACCAACGTCTTTGCCATGGACGACATAAAGTTCATGACAGGACTGAACGTTGAGCCGGTCGTCGCCGCCGAAACCAGCATTCAATCAGCAATCTCGACGTACTACGGTTCGTCTCGAGAGATTGAGCTCGCCTCAGTAGTCGTTGATGAAGTTGTTTTCGAAGGTGCTCAAAAGAACTCCAACGGGGGTGGGATAACCCACGCCGACCTCGTCTCACTCGACAGCATCGACTTTGATACTGGTCGCACCGAAGACGTCGAGGTTGTTGAAGACAATGAAGAGATCGACCTCACTACTCTGTCGAGAATGAGTGAGGACGCCCCGGTGGTGCGTTTGGTCAACGTTCTTCTGGTTGACGCACTTCGACGCGGCGCATCTGACATTCACATCGAGCCCTACGAAAAGGAACTGCGCATCCGGTTCCGCATTGACGGCGTTCTCTACGACGTCATGCGTCCACCTCTCAAACTGCGCGACGCACTGATCTCGCGCGTGAAGATCATGTCCAAGCTGGACATCTCTGAAAAGCGTTTGCCACAGGACGGACGTATCAAGATCAAAGTGAAGGTCGATGCTCGCTCGCGCGAACTCGACTTTCGCGTTTCGACTCTCCCCACGCTGTTTGGTGAAAAGGTTGTACTTCGTCTCCTCGACAAAGAGAACCTGATGCTCGACATGACCAAGCTCGGTTTCGAGCCTGACTCATTGGTCAAGTTCCAGCGCAACATCTCCAAACCTTACGGCATGGTTCTGGTAACAGGACCAACCGGAAGCGGTAAAACCAACACCCTCTACTCAGCGCTCCAGTCGCTCAACACAGTCGATACAAACATCATGACTGCTGAGGACCCGGTTGAATTCAACCTTATGGGAATCAACCAGGTGCAGATGAAGGAGCAGATTGGTCTGAACTTCGCGGCCGCCCTGCGCGCCTTCCTGCGTCAGGATCCAAACATCATCCTCGTCGGCGAAATCCGTGACTTTGAAACTGCTGAGATTGCTATCAAGGCCGCACTCACGGGCCACCTCGTACTTTCAACGCTGCACACGAACGACGCTCCCTCGACCATCTCGCGCCTGATGAACATGGGTATCGAGCCATTTCTCGTTGCGACGAGCGTCAACCTGATTCAGGCCCAAAGACTGATCCGCCGCATTTGCAAGGACTGCAAACGCGAACACCCCACGCCTACCGAAGCACTAATTGAAGTTGGATTCAGTGCTGATGAAGCAAAGACACTCAAGACCTACAAAGGAAAAGGATGCTCGACCTGCAACAACACTGGCTACAAGGGACGCGTAGGTCTCTATGAAGTAATGGAAATTAACGACGAAATTCGAGAACTAATCCTCATCGGAGCTTCTGCCCTGGAACTCAGAAAAAAGGCCATTGAAGATGGCATGATCACACTGCGTGAATCCGGACTTCACAAGATTCGCAGTGGCATAACCACTCTCGAGGAAGTTGTTCGAGAGACCGTTGCTTGAGGAGGAGGACGATCGCGATGTTGAGAAGAATCACTCTGTCATTGTTGATACTGGTTTCGGTTGGCGTAATGCTTCCGATTGCAGTTTCAACTGCACATGGAATTCGCCAGAGCGTAGTAGCAAAGAAGAGTCCGCGGCACTATCGCCGGCACTCACGCGCCTGGTGGAGACGTTATCGAGCCCGCTTGCGCCGACGCCGAGCTGCTGCTTTGGCCGCTCTCGCTGCGCATCGCAATGCCCCTCTCTCACAAGTCTTGCCGAACAACGCTCCAGGATCGGTTGCTGCATCGGCTTCATTACCGCAGGTGCCAGCTGGTTGGAATAGTCTGAACATGGCCAAAGGTGGTGAGATGAAGTTCCGCACCGCCAATGGCACAACTGATCCCGGCCAGGCTTCACTCGCAGTCGTCGCGCTCAGCAGGCCCACACCTTCTTACCTAACCTCGCGCGAACAAAAACGACTGCTTTCCGGAGTCGCAATTGCTGACCTGCGTCGCATCGTTATCGACAAGATGCTCGCGGCCGGTGGTTGGGTAACCAATGACTTTGAACGTGAAGTCACGGGGCAGCGCGTCTTTGTAGTAACGGCGCAAACGCCTGCCGATGGACGTTCGGCTGAGAAGTCATGGAACTTCTATTTCACGGAAGTCAATGGCCGGATCTATAGCCTGACGACCAACACACCAGCGCAGTTTGCCGATCGTATGGCGATTGAAGCTGAACGTTTCATTGCTTCGCTGTACGTGGCGGGCAAAGTTGAAGCGAAAAAGTAGATTGCCATTACCGCGAGACCGGGTAAGACAAATCAAGGTAGAGCTAAACAGCAGGAGTGCGTCTAAATGCGACTAAACGAAAGTGTTCCTCAAATTTCGCTATCCGAACTACTTCGCAAGCTGTCGGAGTTCGGAGGTTCCGACCTTCACATCACAACCGGATCAGCACCGCAGATCCGTGTAGACGGTCATTTGAGACCGCTGGAAGGCTATCGCATTCTGACCTCGGCCGACACCAAGCAGTTGGCTTACTCGGTTCTCACCGATGCACAGAAACATCGCTTTGAAGAGAATCTTGAACTCGACTTCTCTTTTGGCGTCAAAGGACTCTCGCGATTCCGAGCGAATCTCTTCAACCAACGGGGCGCTGTCGGTTGTGTCTTCCGCGCGATCCCTTACGAAATTAAAGCTTTTGAGGAACTCGGCCTCCCGGCAGTCATCAAACAGCTTTGCGAAAAGCCACGTGGTCTGATTCTCGTTACGGGACCAACCGGCTCGGGCAAATCGACAACACTGGCGGCGATGATCGACAAGATCAACCGCGATCGCCGCGAACATATCCTGACCATCGAAGATCCAATCGAGTTTCTGCACAACCACAAGAACTGTCTCGTGAATCAGCGCGAGGTTAACGCAGACACTCATGGTTTCGCTGCTGCGTTGCGCACCGCCTTACGTCAGGATCCCGACATCGTTCTCGTCGGTGAAATGCGCGATCTGGAAACTATCGAGTCTGCTCTCCGTATCGCTGAGACGGGCCACCTTACCCTAGCAACCCTCCACACTAATTCCGCTGCCTCGACCATCAACCGCATCATCGACGTCTTCCCGTCAGATCAACAGGCACAGATTCGCGCGCAGCTTTCGTTAGTTCTTGAAGGCATACTTTGCCAGGCGCTGCTTCCTCGGGCTGAAGGAAACGGACGCGCCATGGCGCTTGAGATTCTGGTTCCGAACGCAGCTATCAGAAACCTGATCCGCGAAGACAAGGTCCATCAAATCTACTCAATGATGCAGACCGGTCAGGACAAATATGGAATGCAGACTTTCAATCAGGCGCTGGCAACGCTGTATCACAAGCGCGTGATCACACAAGAAACAGCATTCCAGCGTTCATCGAACACTGACGAACTGCGCGAGCTGATCGAGCGTGGTGTCGGAGTGAACACCAACAATGGCGGAAAGCACCCCAGTCCTTACGCCCAGGGCCGTCCCATCGGTTCTCGTCCAACCGTAACCCGATAGAAACCATTTGGAGTTTTAGACAATGCCAACTTACGTATTCAAAGGCCGCAACCGACTGAACGAGACCGTAGTCGGCGAGCGCGTTGCCGACAACCGCGAAGCCCTGCGTCAAATCCTGCGTCGCGAACAGGTCACACTCACCTCTGTCAAAGAGAAGGGACGAGAGATTGCATTTCCAAAAGTTGGCGGCCGCAAGAAGGTCAAAGCCAAGGATCTGTCGATCTTCACGCGACAGTTTTCGGTAATGATTGACGCTGGTTTGCCGCTGGTCCAATGTCTGGAGATTCTGGCGCAACAGCAAGAGAACAAATACTTCCAGCAGATCCTCATGCAGGTACGTCAGGACGTAGAAGAGGGATCGACCCTCGCCGCGGCGATGGCGCGTCATCCGAGGGTCTTTGATCAGTTGTACTCGAACATGATCGAGGCGGGTGAGACGGGCGGTATTCTCGACATCATCCTGCAGCGACTCTCAACCTTTATCGAGAAGATCGTAAAACTGAAACGCGACGTGATTTCGGCGATGATCTATCCGTCGGCAGTTATTGTGCTGGCAATTGTGGCCGTTGCGGTGATCATGGTTGTGGTAATTCCGCAATTCCAGAACATCTTCCTCGGGTTGCTTGGACCAGGTGAACAACTTCCCTTGCCTACCCGAATCGTAGTCGGAATCAGTAGTTTTCTTGCCGGGTGGGGCGGACTGGTAATCCTCGCCTCGATTATCGCGTCGGTGGTTGCGATCCGCTTCTACTACCGAACGCCAAACGGTCGCAGAAACATCGATCGAATATTGCTGAAGATTCCAATCATCGGACCCATCTTTCGCAAGATTGCTGTGGCCCGATTCTCTCGCACGCTATCAACGCTGCTTTCTTCAGGTGTGCCGATTCTGCAGTCGTTGGACATCACTGCTCGCACTTCCGGCAACGTGATCATCGAAGAGGCGATTACCAAAGTCAGAATGGGCGTCGAACGAGGCGAAAGCTTTGTCGAACCACTGAAGGCGACCGAAGTGTTCCCGCACATGGTGGCCCAGATGATCGGTATCGGTGAACAGACCGGTGCGCTGGATGCAATGCTCGGCAAGATTGCTGACTTCTATGAACAGGAAGTTGACGCGGCGATTGCGAACCTGTTGACCCTGATTGAGCCGATATTGATCGGATTTCTGGGCGTCACGATCGGTTCGATTGTGATCGCAATGTACCTGCCGCTGTTCACACTGATCGGCAAACTCTCGCAGGGACACTAGGGATTGACGATTTTCGATTGTCGATTTACGGAGGCTGTTTCACTTAGAAAGTAGCTTCGTTAAGAGGTCCTCTCCCGCGAACCCAGGTAGTCATTTGACTGCCTGGGTTTTTCTCATTGCCGCTTGCCAATTGTCGATTGCCGATTTGATTTGCTACAAGCGTTCGCCAACATCAGCAAAACAATTTCATGAGCGAACTCTTAAGTACAAGAAGCAATCGGCAATCGACAATCGCCAATGATCTGCTGCGGTTGAAGTTTTATTACCCGTCATTTACGATGACTTCGACAAAGAATTCGACCCGGTAGTGGCTAAGTCTTAGTTGATCATCGCAGTCCATCCTTACCTATCTATCAAGTAGTTCGCCTCCAAAGCATGACCTCGGAACGCTGGCAACAAGTCGAGCAGATCTTTCAAGCGGCACTGGATCGCAATCCAGAAGAACGCGATCGTTTTCTCGCCGAAGCTTGCGCCGACGATGCCGGCCTCAAACGCGATGTCCAGGAATTACTACTGCAACACGAAAGTGGTGGAGTGGTTCTCCAACCACCCAACCAGGCTCGCACAGACATCGGCTCTATCGAGATCGACGACACCGATCCGATGATCGGCCGCCGTTTGGGTGCATACAGAATTGAGCGCGAAATCGGTCGTGGTGGAATGGGCGCCGTCTACGAAGCCGCGCGCGTTGATAACGAATTCCGCAAACGCGCCGCGATTAAATTGGTAAAGCGCGGCATGGACACCGATTTTGTTCTCCGCCGGTTCCGCAAAGAGCGACAGATTCTCGCCGCTCTTGACCATCCGAACATTGCACTGCTTCTCGACGGAGGCACCACCGACGATGGCCGACCCTACTTTGTCATGGAATACATCGAGGGACAGCCGCTCTATCGTTACTGTGATTCGAATCAATTGAATATTCGCGAGCGCCTCAAGTTGTTTCTCTCGATCTGTGACGCCTTGCACTATGCCCATCAAAAGCAGGTAGTCCATCGAGACATCAAACCGTCCAATGTAATTGTCACAAGGGAAGGCACTCCGAAGCTGCTCGACTTTGGCATTGCAAAACTTTTGAATCCGGACCTTGCCGGCGACATAACCCACGATCCAACAGCAACGGCGATGCGT
>DATBMP010000291.1:0-3999 GCA_036554845.1 Pyrinomonadaceae bacterium | reverse complement strand
TCGGCAATTGGAATTCCCTCAGGGTGATTGTGGGGTGCTCTTGTCTACTGGCCACGCCCAGATCGATTTAACCCGGGATGACCTTGTGACCTGTTCCTCTTTTAACTTATCAATAAATTCCTTCTCGAAGAACTCAAGCATCGCTCGGCTGTCGCCGCCACTGGGACAGCGAAAGTGTATCTCTCTGAGTGTGATGATACTCTGATTGTTCTTCTCTTGAAGCGTGATCTTGGCCCGATCATTGCACGAATCAAAATTGATTTCGAATGTGTCGTTATTGGTTTCCCAATGCGAAGAATGAACATCGTGGAGTGGCAAGCGGCTGATTCGATCTAACATCTCAGCTTTGGAGTTCTGGAATTGATACTCGTTGTTGTAGGCGGTTGTCTTGCTATATGACGTTGCAGTGAAAGCGATGATGGCTATGAGCGCACAGGCGTACACTCCGGATCGCGGCAGGACATTGAACACAGCACGCCTGGCATAGAGCGCCGATAAAGGTAGAACAGATAGTGAAAGCAGGTCCGTGTAATCAACAGTTCGACCAATCGGAAACATAGAGAACGCATTCCATGTCTCGATTAATCCTTGCGAGTAACTCGATTTCCAGAACGTAAACGCAAGTGCTGTCGAAATAAAGATCGAGGACTTGAGGCGCGGAAAAAAAGCGGTCCAGAAAAGCGGAAAAATGAACAAGCCAGCAACGTCGGATAACTTGCCTGTGAAGGCATTATGAAACTGCTGCTTCAGAACAAAGTCATTCAATAACAAGAGACCTAGTCCTAAAACGAAACCTGGGGACAATAACAGACTTGTGTTTCGTTGGTTCATCGACCTGCCCCGCCAAGAGTGCGAACTACTTGATCCGGTGAACACGAGATCCCAAAACAGATCTTTGAAAGAAGTCGTGATCTTTCAGTGCTCGATTCCCTGGCTAACTCTAAACACGTGTCCGTCCGGATGCCGGACATGCATTTCACGAACATTCCAGGACATATCGGTTGGCGGCCACGTCACCTCCAAACCATGTTCGCGACACCGTTCGTGAATGGCGTCGACATCGTCGACCCAAACCGACATCCACACCGCTTTCTCAGCAGATTCATCCGATTGAGGGCCGAATGTCATTGGACGATTACTTTTACCGCGGCCACCTTGCCCGTTTTGGCAAAGGAAGATCTCACACTCACCTGAGCATACACCGCCAAAAGTTGGTGGATTACCCCAGTCCCAAGCCTTTTCCCAGCCGAACTTCTCAAACCAGGTGAAGCTCTCTTGAATATCGGAGACGTTCAGAATCGGAGTCAGTCGGTTTGCGTGCATGCGCTTTCTCCTTAAGGTGTTACTGGTTTTGATTGTTGCGCGTAGTTTGTCCTTCGGCCCTGGCCCCCGGTGCTTCACCGCACCTTTAACTGATTACGCCACCAGCGGCGAATGCGCGTGCGCGCCCAGAGATAATGAGCTGCCGTACTTGCTCGCAAGTAATCGCTTAAAGTCCACGATGGCCCGGTCCACGAAAAACGCCCAAGCGTCACCAAATCGGCATCCGGCAAACTCTCAATAAGGTCGACTACACGCTCGTGGTAGGTGCGGTAGTCTTCCAAAACTGCCTGCAACGACCTTCGGTGATGCTTGCGATAGATCATCTGATTAAGACGTGGCAGTTCTCTCAGAGAATATCCGGGAGCCGGCATTGCGGGATTCTCGCCTCGTAACCCAGCGGCGTACCAGTTCAGGTTCATCTGCTGCCACTCGACCAAATGCGCGAGGACGTCCTTCACGGACCACCCTCCGCGTGTCACACCAGGTTTGGTCAGATCGCGTTTGGACAGTACCGCGAGCGTTTCGTCCAGGGCTTTGCGCTCACGATCGATCTCACTTAGTAACTCTTTCTTTGGTAATCGCCTTCCCATTCAGCTAACCAAACGTTACTCGTTGCTACTCCACATGCGATAGATGAACTTCCATGATCCGTCGGACTGTTTCTGCAACACATCCAGGTACTTGTTATTAAACGCTACGGGAGAGCCTTCTGGTTTTGGCACCCGCTTGCCGCTGATTGTGAATCGTCGGGTTGCCCAACCATTTGCGACACGAAGCGGTCCAGGCAAGAAACGGGCATCCTTGACGGTATACGTGTCCAACTCTTTTTGGATCCATTGGCGGATTGCATCCTGACCTTCTACTGGTGATGCGTTTGGTGGCAACACTGCTGCATCAGCGACAAAGAAGGATACGTAGCCTTCAGCTCCACGCGTTGATGTAGCCTTGCTCCACTCCGCGTAGAGTGCATTGATCGCAGCGCTTTCTGACTGCGCCTCTGGTTGCGTTTGTGAAGAAGCATCGGCAGCGGCAATGCAAACAACCAGAACAAATCCAAGCAGACTTAGGATCTTCATAGCAGGCTCCTTGGTTTTTGCAAATTGTTTTCTGGTAAAGCCAGACTAGTGCTACTCGTAACTTAGTGCTTCAACGGGATCTTGTCGCGCAGCGCGAAGGGCAGGATAGAGTGCGCCGATTGTCCCTCCAAAAAGTCCAACCGCCAGCGCGATCAAAACCCAACGCGGCTCGACCTCCACGATTAGGCTGGTTGTGCGCATCACCGCAAACCGCGCTGCAAACGTAAGCAACACTCCGACGATAACGCCGAGAACGCTTACCAGAATGGCTTCCTGTTCGATCACCCAGGCGATCTTCGGCTTCGACATACCGAGTGCCTTCATGATGCCGATCTGGCGCGTGCGCTCAGTCACCGTCGTGTACATCGCCAACAGAATGACCAACATGCTGATTGCGGCTGCCACACCAACCACGACCCGCAGAAAGACGTTGAGTGCCGGGACGCCTGTTGCGTAGATCTCAGGGAGATCTCGAGTGAATATGATCTGATCGTCAGGGAACCGCTCACGTATTCGTTGCGCGACGGCCTCTTGTTGCGCGGGATCATTCACGCTTACCAGAATCGAAGACGCTTTACCGTCGACACCTTCCTGGTCCTGCATTGTCGCCAGGGGAATCTTGATGCGCCCACCACCGGGTGGTTCGTAGACACCGACAATGGTGAAGGGCCGTTCAAAGATCTGAACCGTAGAACCCACTGTCGCATTTCGCTGTTGTTGCCAAACCGGATCGATGATCGCTTCATCACCACTCTGAAGCTTTCTGCCTTCTCGAATTTGAATACCAGCCAGTCGTGCGTAGTCGTCAAACTCAATGCCATCAATTAGGCGCGAACCAAAACCGCGGTCGCTCCGATCTAATGCCTGGCCCAGCGGCGTCGCGGCTCGCACTCCCGAAATCTGTGCTATCTCCGCGGCGCGCGACACGGGCATCACAAAACCGGCCGTGCCTCCCAAGCCAATTGATCCTTCGGAGCGGATCATAATTTCGGCGCCGATGTTTGCTTCGCGTTTGCCCCTCTCATGCAGCACACCGTGGGCCAAACCCACTGTAAACACGATAAGCAACACGCCAACAGCTGTACCAAGAATGCTGACTGCGGTACGAGCGGGGCGATGAGCGATGTTTGAAAATACGAGACTGTCCATGATTCTTTGTAATCGCGGATATCGATCTAAGATTTTGTCCCAGGCGCGGGGCACCGCGCGTCTAGTTAAAACAAGCAAACCAATCGAAGTCCAGAACACAATCGCGGCCTTGCGAACCAGCGCGAGTGCAACACCCGTGGCGGCAGCGAATCCGAGGGTTTGAAGAATTATCTCAGTGCTGCCTTCGTAGACCCCGATAGTCCCCGGCACGAACGCAAAGGCGAAGTTGATGACTTTAGTCAGCGACTCGATGATGTATGCCTGGGCCACAGTTGGCGAGTAGCCCAGCAACCGCAGTGTAACGAAGACTTCAACAACACTCGCGGCGTGTGACAAAAGGTTGCACGCGATCATCCCGAAAAAGACACCCGGATGATGACGATAAAAGTCGTAAACCTTCGACTCGATATGGTGAATATGTTGTCGACGCTTGAGGATGACTTTCGGACTG
>DATBMP010000240.1:0-14490 GCA_036554845.1 Pyrinomonadaceae bacterium | reverse complement strand
TTTGATAACAAAGCCATGTTGTGGCGCACCTCTCCTGCCTCGACCGAATTGGAGGAAGTTACCCTTGACTGGTTGCGTCAGATGATGGGGCTGGACAAGGGTTACGCGGGGATCATCTACGATACGGCATCTGTTTCGAGTATGCATGCGATTGCCGCCGCGCGTGAAGGAACAGAGCAAAGAATCCGAGAAGAAGGAATGAGCGGACGGAAAGATCTTCCACTCTTGCGTGTTTATACTTCCGAGCAAGCCCATTCATCGATCGAGAAGGCCGTCCTCACCCTGGGCCTGGGCCAACGAGGCTTGCGTAAGATCCCGACTGATGCTGCTTTTCGTATGGACGCGCGGGCGCTGGCAGAAGCGATCGACGAAGACAAACGAAGCGGTCATATCCCGTTCTGTATAGTCGCCACAGTCGGAACAACTTCAACTTCAAGTATTGATCCCATTCGAGAGATCGTACCAATCGGTGAAAAACATCAGATGTGGTTGCACGTTGACGCAGCGTATGCCGGGTCGGCGGCCATCGTCCCGGAATTTCGTCACATCCTTGATGGTTGCGAAAGGGCAGACTCGGTTGTAGTGAATCCGCACAAGTGGTTATTTACACCGTTCGATCTTTCGGTGCTCTACTGTCGTCACATGGATCTGCTGCGCAGGGCTTTCTCTCTGGTTCCTGAATACCTGCGGACTCCTGAACAGGAGAAAGTGAGAAGTGGGTCCGAATATGGAATACAACTTGGCCGTCGATTTCGGGCATTGAAGCTCTGGATGGTTATTCGCTATTTCGGGCAAGAGGGTTTGATTACACGCATTCGCGAGCATTGTCGTCTTGCAAAACTCTTCGCTTCGTGGGTTGAAGGGTCGGAATCGTGGGAGTTGTTGGCACCTGTGTCACTTGGCCTGGTCTGTTTCCGAGCGAGTCCGGAGATACGGGGCATTACGCGTGAGGAATGGTCGAGACGTCTCGATGTTCTGAACGAGGCGATAATGCATGGTGTGAACGCAACGGGGAAAGCACTGCTGTCACACACACGTTTGCATGACCAGCTAACATTGCGTCTTTCAATCGGGAACATCAGAACAACTGAGAAGCATGTGACGGAAGTATGGAACTTACTAAACGAACAATTCAGAATCCTGCACAAAGAAGGAACATCACGATGAAACCAGCTAGATCAGTTCTTCTTCTGCTGCTGTTGCTGTTGGGTGCGCTGAGTGTCCAGGCGCAGTCGGGAGAGTCGCGCTTCAACAAAGATGGGCTGGTCTTTGACTATCCGACCGGATGGCAATTGCAGGATTCCAGTGATGCTGATGCTCAGCAGCTGATTCTTGGTAAGGCAGATAGCGATGCTCAGATCAGGGTCTTCGTCTTCCGTACTCCCGTTCATACGCCCGAAAGGTTTGCTGAAGCCAAACGCGTGCTGGTCGATTCTTATGTAAACTCGACCGTAAAACAGTTCGAGCAGATGGGCGCGAAGCCTGAGCGAGTCGTCGCAACTACTGAGATCGCAACGTTGAAGTCCGATGGTGTAAAGGTTCAAGCCGTGCTGGATGGAGAAGGAGGTGCTGCGGAGATCTATTGGGCCGCTGTGAGCCAACGACTTGTGGTTCTAACGTTTGTTGGGCCGGACAAGGCACGGCAACGAGCCGCTACCGCATGGGACAAGATCCGAATGAGTTTACAAGTCGCGGCGCCGCATACCGAACAGCCGAAACCCGCTGAAAAGGCCAAGCCGTAAAAGTCGTCGATCCGTATTCATGGTATTTCTTAAGGAGAGTTTTATTCGGTCCACCCCTGAGCGAGTTTTCGGATTTCATGAACAACCTGACGCGCTTCTGCTACTGATTCCCCCCTGGGAGAAGGCGGTCGTAATTCAATCAGCCGCGATTTCAAAGGTTGGTTCACGCGCGATCATTGAAACGAAAGTGCTTGGGCCAATCGCGGTACGGTGGATTGCGGAGCATACGGCTTACGACCCGCCACACTTTTTTGAAGATGTACAAGTGAAGGGACCATTTCGTTTTTGGCGACACCGGCACCTGGTCCAAGCTAGAGAAGATGGAGCTGTTTTACGCGATGAGATCGAATACGAGCCACCACTTGGTTTCATCGGAAGAATGCTAAGCGGACCGTTCATCGAAAATAGACTACGACGACTCTTTGATTATCGACACGAAGTGACAAGAAAGTGGTGTGAAGCGGACTGATGCTGACGCACATTGTTATTTGGAAGTATCGTACGGACGTTGAACCTGAGGTACGCGAAGAGCATGTGAGATTGTTGCGCGCTCTGGGTTCGCTTATTGAACAGGTCGAGAGTCTGGAGGTGGGGTTTGATAGTTTGCACCTGCCGCGATCGTTCGATACAGGCCTTGTTGCTAGGTTCCGCGACCGCGCGGCATTGGATGCTTACACCGTGCACCCGGAACATATAAAGGTGGCAGAGTTTGGGAGGAGTATCAGCGCGCAGGTGGCGTCGGTGGATTTTGAGAATGAAAGAGAATAGCCGCGGATCAACGCTGATGACGCGGATTAGAGTCTAGTTCTAATCGGCGTCATCTGTTTATCCGCGACTGATTTCATAGAGCCAAAAACGACATCGCCCCAAGGGCTGCCCTGCTAACTGGCCCAAGGGGCGATAACGATGCCGGAAAGCTCCAGCTTTTATCGGAAGCGGTGCGTACGTCACCGGTATACCGTAGAGAATCTTAGTGTTTGACTCTTCTCTCGAATTTCCCGAGTATTAGGGAGAACCCAAGTACGGCCTTCCACACACTGTTTTCAAGTGCGTTTAGTCTAGTCACTGAGGTGTGCACTGTCAAGATTCACGTTGACCGAACCTGAAGCATACAAGAGCCAATTTTTGGCAGTTTGTAGCACCTGAAAACCTTCGTAAATTCGGTCGTTAATCCCAAAGTTAAATCGCTGTTACAAACCACCATTTCGTATCCGCAAGTCAGGGCCTTGCGCACCCCCCTTTCAAGCCGTTTGCACGTGCATATCGAACCGAACATAATCACATCGTCATAACCAAATTGAATTTCATCTTGTTTGCATACTAGAAATCAATCCATGCCAATTACTCTGTCGATCCCCCGAACCTTTAACTTCAAACGTACCGTCATTAGCCACGGCTGGTGTGAACTTCTCCCCTTCAAATTTGACAGAGAACGCTGGATCCTTACCCGCACCCTCGACCTGAAACAGGCGGCCCCCGTCACGGTCGGGGTCAGTGCAACACGAAGTGAATTAAGGATTAAGACGTCGCGTCCGCTCGGTCAAACCGCCGGCGATCAGGTGAAGCGTGATGTGCGCCACATGTTGCGTCTTGATGACGACATGCGCACGTTCTACAAGACCGTCAACTCTGTCCCTGAGTTTGAATGGATCGCTCGATCCGGTGCGGGACGAATGCTTCGTTCCCCAACGGTTTTCGAAGACCTGGTCAAGATGATCTGCACAACCAACTGTTCCTGGTCCTTAACAGAAAAGATGGTTACAGGTCTGGTCCAGGCACTAGGCCGTGAAGCAAACGATGGCGGTCGAACTTTTCCTACTCCTGAAGCAATGGCACTGATGCCGACCAAGTTTTATGAGAAGGAGGTGAGGGCCGGTTATCGCTCGCCTTACTTAAAAGAGTTGGTTGACCGAGTTGCCTCAGGCGCCCTCGACGTTGAAGGCTGGCTCACCAGCCCACTCCCGACTGCTGAGCTTATGAAAGAGATGCGCGGTGTTAAGGGAGTCGGACCATACGCCGCCGAGAATCTATTGAAACTGCTGGGCCGCTACGACGGTTTGGCACTCGATTCATGGACCAGGGCGCGGTTCTTTACCATGCGCAATAAGGGTCGGAAGGCGAGTGACAAGAAGATCGCTCGTTACTACTCGCGTTTTAATGAGTGGCGTGGTCTGGCCCTGTGGTGCGATATGACGAAGGATTGGTTAGACGTCGATGGACGCGCGCAGGTTTGAGCTGCGATTCTACGGCTGTTTGTAGACCACACCGTCCTTCATCACAAACACCGTCTTCTGTAAGCTTCTAATGTCTTTCAGTGGATCGCCTTCGACTGCGACGATGTCGGCGAGTTTACCCACAGCAAGAGTGCCCACCTTATCGTCCCAACCCAGTAACTTCGCAGAGTTCGCTGTGCCTGCCACGATTGCCTGCATAGGGGTTAACCCGCCCCACTCAACCAATAGTTGAAACTCTCGTGCGTTGGTGCCGTGGGGAAACACACCCGCATCGGTTCCGAGCGCGATCAGAACCTTGTTGGCCATTGCGATCTTGATTCCTCGTCGCATCGCCGTGGCTGCCGCAACTGCTTTTTCTGCTCTCAACCCTCGGAGTACGCCTGCGTTTGCCGCACGCTCGACCGCTTCGCCGGCCATCAATGTGGGAACAAGATAGGTGCCGCGCTCAGCCATCATCCGCGCCCCTTCGTCATCAAGAAATGAACCGTGTTCAATGGAGGCAACTCCGGCCCGGACCGCGATCTTTATTCCTTCAGTTCCATGAGCGTGGGCCGCGACCTTGCGCTCGAGCACCGTGGCCTCGTCAACCAAGGCCTTCATCTCTTCAAAAGTGTATTGAGTGACTCCGACAGCGTCTCCCTCTGACAACACGCCGCCCGTTGCGCAGGTCTTGATTACATCGGCTCCGTACTTCACTTGATAGCGAACCGAGGCGCGAATCTCGTCTGGTCCATTTGCTATCCCATCCTCGACTGAGCGTACGAGTAGTCCGGGACGCAGTGCATTGTTATCGCAATGTCCGCCGGTGATTCCCAGTGAGTGCCCAGCGGTCTGCATTCGTGGTCCAGGAACCCAGCCTTCGTTGATCGCCTTACGCAAAGCAACGTCGTCAAATCGGCCCGAAGCCCCCACGTTCCGCACGGAAGTAAAACCAGCCAGCAACTGTTCGCGTGCATGGACTACACCGAGGATCGCTCCAAATGATTCATAGTCGCGTACGCTTGCGGTATCGCCTTCCGGATCTCCCAAGACACGACCGATGAGATGCGTGTGCGCGTCAATGAATCCCGGTAAGAGAGTGACGTTGCCGAGGTCGATAACTCTTGCACCTGAAGGCTGGTTGACAGAGCCCTGGGGCCCGACAGCAGTAATCTTGTTATCGGTGATCACAACTACCGCTCTTTCAATCGGCGCGCGACCGTTGCCATCGATCAAGCGTGCCGCTTTGATAACGACTGTGCCTTTACCTTGCGGTGGTTGCGGACGGATCACACCTGATGTTGGTGTATCTGGTTGAGTGGTCTGGGCAGCTAACACCGCGCAGGTGAGTAAAGTAATCGCTATCGTCAAGACGGATTTCAAGAGGATCATTCGTCATCTCCTTTAACGGTCTCTGATTGTCCGAGGATGTTAGTGGGACAGTAAACAAAGTTCGGTTGAATTCCAGATCGATCCAATTTGTCGGACGGTGCTCTGACTTTCTGTGATTTGCGAGAGATGGCGGCTACCAGAGCCCTGATTCTAGTTGAGATCATCTAACTGGCCAACTTTCGTTTGGGCAAATTGTTGTTTGAAAGTGGTGGGCTAAGAAAAATTGGAACTCTCTTAGAGCGATTCCAGAATTACTTGTATGGACATTCCGTTGGTTGAGATCGATCCGAAGTTTCGTTGGTCCATTCATTTTTTGGCGATGAAATTTTTCGTCACATCAATTAAAGACGTGGTGTTAATGATAACGGAAGCGCAGCGTTGTAATGACTGAGAGAGCCGGTGAAAGAAATTAGGAACTTAAAGACGCGAACGTCGTTACTAAGCAGTGGTGAAAGTCTCACCCGTACTGGCACTAACAATTTTCCCAAGGAGTAGTGAAATGAACTCGCGAGTAAACAGATTAGCAGCAGTGCTCTTGATCACACTCATGACTGGTGTCATGGCTATGGCGAAGAGCAAGAAAGAAACCGTAACTTTGATCAGTGATTTGAAAGTGAATGGCACTGTAGTCAAGAAGGGTACTTATGCTGTGTCCTTCGACGATCAGACATCAGAGCTTTCCATTCTCAAGAACGGCAAAGTGATTGCAAAGGCACCGGCACGTGTCGAAAAACGCGACAACAAAGCCCGCACTTTCGAAGTCCGCACCACCGGCAGTGGAGATGAAGTTGAACTGACAGGCATCTCTTTCGGCGGCAGTGATGAAAACATTATGGTCACGCCGAGCGCTGCAAAGAACTAAGAGCAGACGAGCCCAGACCTGAATGATAAGGCGCCCCGGTACCATAATGGTTCCGGGGCGCTCGTGTGTTTGGCCCTCTCCGACAAAAGGTACGAGAAAGCAGAATTTCCGATGCGTTGCATTTTGGGTTCGACCATAAGCGCGTTACTCTGCGACTCATATCTCAACAGAGCTGGAGGCGGGCATGCAGAATCGGCAGTTTGGTAGAGTCGGCTGGGAAGTTAGTGAGATCGGTTATGGAATGTGGGGGATGGCTAGTTGGACCAACTCAGACGATCAGCAGTCTCTTGAGTCCCTGCAATTAGCAGTCGATCTGGGCTGCAACTTCTTCGATACGGCGTTTGTTTACGGCGATGGGCACAGTGAAGACCTTCTGGGTCAGGTTGTCAGATCAAACTCCGATAAAAGGCTTTACATGGCAACCAAAGTCCCTCCGAAAAACAAACAGTGGCCGGCGCTTGCTGAGTCAACGCTAGACGAATCTTATCCGCCGGACCACGTCGAACAGTATGTGCATCGCAGTCTGGAGAATTCTCGTGTCGAAAGTTTCGACCTAATGCAATTCCACACCTGGAATGACGACTGGTTACGAGATGATCGCTGGTTCTATGCGATGGATGATCTGCGAAGCCAACGTCTGATCAGTGCGATCGGCATCAGCCTCAATCGTTGGGAACCGTGGAATGGTATTCGAGCCGTCAAAACAGGACAGATCGATTCCGTTCAGGTGATCTACAACATTTTCGATCAGAATCCGGAAGACGAACTCTTTCCTGTTTGTGAGGAGATGAAGACTGCCGTAATTGCGCGCGTGCCCTTCGATGAGGGAACACTGACTGGAACACTGACGAAAGAGAGCAAGTGGCCGGAAGGCGATTGGCGCAACACCTACTTCGTGCCTGAAAACCTGATTCCAAGCGTTGAGCGAGCCGAGAAGGTGAAAGCTGTTCTGGACCAGTGGAACCGCGAGCACAAAGGCGAGCAGGAGATCTCAATGCCGGAATTAGCGCTTCGATTCATTCTGAGCAATCCGATCGTAAGTTCGATCATTCCCGGAATGCGTAAACCGTCGCACGTGAAGTCGAATATCGGCGCGAGTGATGCTGGTCCGTTGCCGAACGAGTTGCTTGACGAGATGAAGCGACATCGCTGGGTTCGCAAACCTGCGCCGTGGTCGCAGTAGAAGCAGGGTAGCGAGAAGTTATGTTGGCGGCGGCAATGCCGCAACCCTTGCGGTAAGGCTTTGCCTTACCGTCGAGGTAGAAAGACTCTTAGGCTACGCCTACATTGCGACGACTTAGGCGCAGCCTGATTGCATTGCGATACCAACGGTAGGGCAGAGCCTTACCGCAAGGGATCCGGAGGAGACGCCGCCACTGAACTTTGACAACTGCAAAGTGACCACTGGGGTTCGACTATGGTGCCGGGCGGCGAGGACGCCCGCGCCTCCTTCGTGACCACTACCACTAACCTCTGGCACTGAAATCCTTTACGCTGCCTTAACCTCTCGTCGCGGTTCTTTACCCAACTCTCTCATCAGTGTGGCAAAGCCCGGCAGATCAAGCGACTGTGGTCCATCCGACAACGCTCGTTCCGGACAGGGATGTACCTCAACAATTAAACCGTCAGCACCCACTGCCGCCGCAGCCTTAGACATTGGTGGCACCAGACTCCGTCGTCCCGTTCCGTGTGAAGGATCAGCCAGCACCGGCAGATGCGAAAGTTCCTTTGCCAACGCGATTGCTGAGAGGTCCAAGGTGTTGCGGGTCGCTGTTTCAAAGGTCTTTATTCCACGTTCACACAGGACAACATCGTGATTGCCGCCGGCAAGCAAATACTCGGCAGCAAGTAACCATTCGTTTACCGTTGCCGATGGGCCACGCTTCAGTAGAATCGGGCGCTCAACCTTTGCGAGTTTCCTCAGGAGCGAGAAGTTCTGCATGTTGCGCGCGCCCAACTGCAACATGTCAGCATACTCAGCGACGGTTTCTACATCTGCTTCGCTCATTACTTCCGTAACGATCGGTAAACCCGTAGCAGTGCTTGCGTCACGCAAGAGACGTAAAGCTTCGACACCAAGCCCCTGGAAGTCGTAAGGAGAAGTTCTGGGTTTGTAAGCGCCACCTCGCAGCATGTTTGCCCCCGCAGAATGTACCGAGATTGCAGTTTCCATCAATTGATCTGCTGACTCGACTGAACATGGACCAGCAATCACGACAAACTCGCCACTCCCAAATGAAACACCCTTAACCTTCACCACCGTGTGTTGTTGTTTGAGTTGACGGCTGACAAGTTTGAACGGATGAGTTATCTGAATCACTTCCTGAACGCCTGGTGCCGCTCGAAGCGCCTCGAGTTCTGCGCGCCGGCCCGTGTTACCGACAGCACCGATAACGGTCCGTTCGGCGCCTTTGATGACGTGGGCTTGGTATCCGCACTCTCTAATTCTGTCGATCACGTGATCGATCTCTGCGTTAGTAGCTTCCGAAGACATGTTGACGATCATGATTAGTACTTCCTTATCTTTTTCGTACCGTGGTTCTTGTTTATCGGACGGGACCGCGTTGTGAATGCACTCCTGGACTGGGAATCGAACCGACCAGGTCAATTCTGTTGCCGCTTGCCGATGTTTGAGTGGGGTGGCCTGCTTTGCCCAAAAGTAGAAAACGAGTGCGGTTCTCGGGATCGTCCTCGACGTTCTCTTTGAGGATCCTGCCGCCATAACACTTGGCCGCGCGCCGGCCCGCGATGGCCGCGCGTTTCACATCACCAAGTGCGATGATCCGAGCTACGCTGCCGGCCGTGTCCTCCGCCTCTACCTGTTTTATTTGTGGATGCAAGGCAAAGAAGCGCTGACACTGGGCCAGTGCAACGGGATGCGATTCAACAGTTTCTATTTCATCCAGGAGAGCTTCAGGACAGCCGATTAGATGTTGCTCAATCGGTATCTCGACTTCTCCAGCAATAGCCAGCGAAGTTTCCTGGAGCAACTGGCCAACAGGTTGAATTGGACCAACCAGAGAATTTTCAAAAGGAGCGAGTACGTAGTCGGCGACGCAATCGTCGACACTCTTGAACAGGTCGGAAAAAGTAGGACGGGGCACGAGCTCGATATCGAAACCGAGCAGTTTGATCGCTGCCTCTTCACTGAACGCACCGCGCTCACCTTGAAAAGCCACTCTCGGACGACGTGCCGCGCTACTCATACCAACACTCCTTCGCCGGCCCGCAATTGATGCGGCATGGAGCTCGATTCAGAAACACTTTCAGTGCTGCGATGTTTCGGTTGAGCGCCGGATCCGTCCATGTAGTGATCAAGGGAGTCCATGGTTGCGTTGGACTCGAGTCGTCTTGATTCACGAATGATGCGACGAAAGAGTTTGGTGACTGCATCATGGTCCAGTGGTCCAGGGTTCGCCTGTTGCAAGCTTCCCAGAACTGCGCGTTCGCGTTCAGGATCGCAACAGGGCAGTCCCGCCTTCGTTTTCAAGGCTCCGAGTTTTATGGCAAGACGTGCTCTGCGATTGAGCAGTCTCAATAACTCGCGGTCGATCTCGTCAATTTCGGTACGCCAGTATTCGATGTTCATGGCTAGTAAATCCTTCCCAAGCGCTAATCGTGGTCAAAACAAAAAAAGCCAGCCGCGACTTTGTCCGGTTAGGAGTCGCGGCTGGCTTTGGAAGCTTCTTGTGCTAGCTCTTTAGGTAATTAGCACTTCACGCCCACATTTCGCCTGCCCGCCCCTCTCCGTAAAGAAGAAGCGGTAAGTAAAGGCGAAAAAGAAAAATGTGCGGTTGCTAATCATTTTGAGCTGTCGCTTCAAATCGGAAGCGAGGCATTAATATAGGCAGTCGTCGGAAAGGGTGTCAAGAGTTTTGATCGTTGGGCAGTGAGTAGTGGCATAAAGTTACCCTTCATACCCCGGAGGCGGGGTGAAACACGCTACCTGATAAACGGAATGTCCTTAGTCAAAATTGACGACAAGCAGATCGAATACGTTTGGTACGGCCCGGGTCCTGCCGACGCAGCTACACTAGTTTTTCTTCATGAAGGGTTGGGTTCTGTTTCATTGTGGCGAGACTTTCCACGTCACGTTTCGCAAGCCACCGGATGCGGTGCGCTTGTCTACAGCCGCCTCGGATAGGGAGCTTCTGATCAAATCTCCTTGCCCCGACCAGTACGTTTCATGCACGACGAAGCTCTCGTCATACTTCCCCAAATCTTCCAGGCGTTCAGTATCCAAAGAGCAATTCTTCTAGGACACAGTGACGGCGCCTCAATCGGAATCATCTACGCCGGCGGAGTGACAGAAAATCGCGTTGCCGGTTTGATACTCGAGGCACCTCACGTTTTCGTGGAGTCGATTGGGCTCGAGAGTATCAGGTCAATTCGCACAGAGTATCGCGAAGGAGATTTGAGAAGCCGTCTCGAGAAGTATCACGGAAGCAATGTTGATAATGCTTTTTGGGGGTGGAACGAGGTGTGGCTGGATCCAGCATTTGCGTCCTGGAATATCGAAGAATATTTGCCTCAGATACGAGTGCCTGTACTGGTGATCCAGGGAACTGATGATCAATACGGCACGTGGGCCCAGGTCGAAGCAATTGAAAAACGATGCGAAGGACTCGTTGAAACGATCCGTTTTGAGCAATGTGGACATGCACCACACGTTGATCAGCCGGAACTAACGTTGCCAGCGATCACAGACTTCGTTACGCGCGTTTTAAAGGAGGTCTAGTCGAGCAGTGATTCGATTGCGGGGAGTCGCGGAGTGACATGGGTTGGGTGTAGCGGGAGCTCAATTCTCAAAGTCTCTTCTCTTGAAGCCATGACTTTGACCTTGCGAAGTTCCGAGCCCTTCATTCCAAAGAAGATTGCCATCTGGACCACCTGGCTGGAGTTCACAAAATCTTTTGGATCTGAACAGAACCTCTCGATACCTGGTCCGTACCCGCGGCAACTCATCCCCTTCGGGATCTTAAGGCCGAGTTTGCACTCGCCAGCTTTAAAGTAGGAACAAAGTTCGCAAACGATCATGTCAACCTGCCTTTAGTGAATACGGGTAATGACGATACTGAATTCTCAGTGGCCAACTGGAATGCGTTGGAAACCGCTTTTGCCATCCACATCCTGCCACGAGATGTCGAGAACATAAGGAGTGGCCGCACCAGCCACAACCTGGAGGCGACTCAACTGATCATTATCAGGGCTCACCGGCTTACCGCTGCTCCAGGTTTGATGACGTAGGACCACTTTTTCCTGCGGCTGTAGCGACACCAAAGGTTCGAACCTGATGTGGGCCAGCGAAGGACCTCCAACGGTCAGATCGTCACGAAGGAAGATCGTCAGAATCTCGATCGACTTGAGCAGTCGGTCAGTCGCATTCTTCAATTCAAGGGCAATCTTCGAATCAACATCGACGAAGCTGCAAACAAAAGTTTTCTCTGGTCGATTACTCACACTAACCTTCAGTTAACGTTCCGCTGCTGAGTTTTCGCAATCTCATTTCTATAGCGCGCTACAAGATCGGCCAGAAATGGACGGCCATCAAATCGCGGCCTGGCATTTAACTCAAGGAGACACTCGACGACCGTTTGGTAGGTCGATACACTCTGCCCCTCACCATGCCTTTCTATACCAGTGGTTGGTTCCACCCCTGCCTTGCAAAGCCGCCAGTAGACGGCTCGGACCAGCGCTGCTTCACCGCTTAGGAATCCCCGCGCGGTTAAGACATTCGCACGATCTCTCCAAACGCTTTCGCAAATTCCTTCGAACTGATCTGAGTTTACGGTTGACATCAGGGATCTCCCAATCTACGCAATTTTCCCGGCAACCATTAACGGCATTAACGATGGTCCGGACGCGAATTTGGGGAGTGCTTCTTGCTCGTCTTCGTAAACCTCAAAGACCGTAAGCAGTTTGGTGATGACCATTAAGTCGCGCAACGACTCTGTCAGGCGAATCAACTTGATATCACCGCCGTTGCGGTTGAGGGTGACGCTGCTGGCAATGATCTCACCCAGCCCACTCGAATCGATGTGCGTCACTTCGGCAAGGTTCAAGAGTATTTTCAGTTTCCCTTCGCTTACCAGGCACTTGATTGCGCTGTGCAAAGCCACAGTGCCACCGCCAATTCTGACGCGACCTTTCAAGTCCAAAATCGTAACGTCTCCCGCACGACGTTCATTGATGTAAAGATTGACCATCGAGTTCTTTCTTCGCACTAACCGAATGCGATTTCTTGCAAGGGAAAGTTGGACCACACGTTGCCCATCAGATTCGAGAACTAAGATCGATAGCGAGATGGGAAACCGGATCCTTCGGTTGCAGGCTTTAGAGGTCCAGTTAGTCTGGGAAATTCCAGAGGAGCTGAGAAAGGAGTAAAGCAAAACTCGATTCAATTTTGACCTTACGACCGATACCTGTATATGTCAAGTATGGGATATATTGCGCATAGATTATACTTTTTGTATTCGCGACATGAGGTTCGTCGCACTCCGGAGAGTCGCTGATGATCGTGATACACCTCGACAGCTTACTGGCAGATTTGGATCGCTCTTTCTATTGGCTGGCGAAGCAGACTGGTATCAGCCACACAACCCTTTGGCGGTTGAAGAAGGGCAGAGCGCTGGGAATCAATTTCGAGACTCTGGAGAAGCTTTGCCAGGCGCTAAATTGTGACCCAGGAGATCTGCTGTCGCGTGTTGAGAGCAGGAAAGCGGTGAAGAACGTGCGGCGAAGGAAATGAATTCAAGCTGCCGGGGTGAGAATATTGGTCCGCTTGGTTGCTGCCACGGGCTTGTCTCGTGGTTCTTCGCGTAACGCTACGAATTAATATTTTTCATCTGCACAGCTACCAACGCGCAACTCACTCGCATCTAACCAAACCAGTCGGTCGGGCCCGTACATTCGTGTCGATCGCGTATAATGAGATTGCTTGAAAAACAGATAGTTTAGCGAGGGAAACATGAGTTGGAATCAATCATACGCCGAAGCAGACCTTACAAGCGCTCGGATAGTCGGCTTTCTGACCAAGGTTTACGGTTGGATGTTTGCGGGTCTTCTGATTACTGCCGTCACGGCATTTGCCGTCGCCAGCTCAGATGCGCTGATTGAGGCTGTGATCCTCAATCGAATCGTATTTTGGGTACTGATCTTTGCGCAGCTCGGACTCGTCTTCTTTCTTTCAGCGCGCGTAGAACACATGGCGCCGGCAACGGCGGCCGGACTCTTCATGTTGTATTCGGCGCTGACGGGAGTTACTTCGTCCGTCATCCTGCTGGTCTATACCGGTTCGTCAATCGCATCAACATTTGTAATTACAGCCGGAATGTTCGGCGCGATGGCAGTCTTCGGCACAATCACTAGAAAGGATCTGTCTGGATGGGGCAGTTTCCTTTTTATGGGGTTGATTGGATTGATTCTCGCTTCAATCGTGGGAATCTTTTGGCAGAACGATGCGTTGCGGTTCGTGATCTCAGTAATCGGCGTGCTGATATTTACAGGTCTGACAGCATGGGATGCTCAACGATTGAAGCACATGGCGGCGGTTCTGCCTGACGGTAGGGTAGGTTCTTACGCAGTCGTGGGTGCGTTGTCACTCTACCTCGATTTCATCAACCTCTTCTTCTTTCTTCTGCGGTTAATCGGGGGACGCCGAGACTAGAAAACGGTTTCAGTAGTCGGCCACCCTGACCACTGCTTTACCAAGGTTCTCGCCCTTGAAGAGTCCTATGAACGCACGCGGAGTATTGTCGAACCCTTCGGTCACAGTCTCCGCGTACTTCAGTTTTCCCTCAGCAAGCCACTGACCCAACTGACGAACTCCTTCTCCGAAGCGCGCTGCATACTGTGTAACGATGAAACCTTTCATCAACGCGCTGTTGACAAGGATAAATGGTTGCGGGCGAAGGCCAACTTCCGGCTGATCCAGGTTGTACATTGAAATCAAACCACAGACTGGGATTCGCGCCCCGGGATTAATCAGTGGTATGACGGCGTCTGACACGTCGCCACCCACATTCTCAAAATACACATCAACGCCACTGGGACACGCTTGCAAAAGCTCGTGCCGTAGTTCGTGAACCGTCTTGTAACCGACGGCGGTTTTGTAGTCTATTGCAGCGTCTACGCCCAAAGCTTCACTCAGGTATCTGATCTTCTCTTCGCCGCCCGCAATTCCTACCACACGACAACCTTTTATCTTTCCGAGCTGACACACGACACTTCCCACTGCACCGGCTGCGCCCGACACGACCACGGTCTCGCCTTCTTTTGGTTG
>DATBMP010000232.1:0-3882 GCA_036554845.1 Pyrinomonadaceae bacterium | reverse complement strand
GGAAGCTCACGACCCGTTCGAATAGTGAGATTCTGTTCTTCATCACTCCCCGCATCTATCGTCCAGACTATCAGGGACGACACACATCAGGCGCGGCGAGTACTGGACCCCGTACCACAACCATCTCGCAGCCTGTGCCGCTTGGTAACCCGCGGAGCAACACGCCGACTCCGACACAGTTGCAGCAGGAAGAACGTCAGCCCGCACCTGGAACACAGCCGCAACTCTTGAGCGCGCCCACACCGAATCTGCCGCCGACCTCGTCGAATCCGACAGCTCGTCCCGGCACTTTGGGTGGACAGCGTCCGTAAATGGAGGTTCGTTGATGTTCAAACAGATGCTTGAAACCATAGTTGAGCGCACCGAGGGCAGCCTCGGTGCCCTCATTATGGGAACCGATGGCATAGCAGTAGAGCGGGTCTTTGGCGACGCGGGTAAAGACTCGAATCTCGATGTTGCCGCAGCCGAATTCACATCACTCGTCCGCAACGCACAGCGATCGGGAAACGATACTGGATTTGGCAATCTTCGCGAGTTGGTGATCTCACTCGACCACTCAATCCTTGCGATTCGCATTCTGAGTCGTGATTACTTTGTGGTTCTGGCCTTAACACCTGAAGGCAATCTCGGTCGCGGTCGCTATGAATTGCGGAAAGCCGAGTTGGCCATGGCAGGAGAATTTACGATCTAAGAGTTTCTTCACTCTACAAGCGGTTATGACAACTAAAACACTTTGCGCACTAACCAGGATGGTTCTCTTGGTTAGTGCTTTTTTTGTAGCTACCAGCGCGGCAGACGCTGCATCGCTCTATGGCAAAGTTGTGCAGGTTGATGATGGCGATGTCATCACAGTCAACAATCTCAACCGGCCCATCAAGATTCAACTCCTGGGAATTGACGCCCCGGAAAAAGGTCAGCCCTACGCTGATGTTGCAAGACTACACCTCGCTGACTTTGTTCTGAACAGATTTGTGGTTGTGCACTACTCGGGTCTCGGTGCGAACAATTACATTATCGGTCGTGTTGTTGTTGGCGAGATGGATGTTTGCGCGCAGATGATTCGTGATGGCGTGGCGTGGTTTGATTTGAAGAGTAGGTTGGGTGACGTAGAGCGCGAGATCTACTCTCTATCGGAACAGGCAGCTCGCAAAGAGCAACGTGGAATCTGGCAGGATGCTGCTCCAATCGCGCCGTGGGATTTTAGACGAGAGTTGGCTGAAAGGCGGGCCTACTTACCAACCAGTACTCCAAGACAAGCACGAGCAACTAACAGTCTAACGAGCGAAGACTTATTGAGTGCGGTTGGTGCCGGGTCTGGTCGCACCTCTTCGCGGACCAACGGAGGTTCTCTGGGATGGAGAACACTGGCGCCTTCTGACTTCAACTTCTCAGTTCTCGTGCCTGGAAATGCCCTTGAAAGCGGTGTGACGCTGCCGGGAAAATTCATGGGACCATCGGACATCAACGTCTCGACAGGATCTGATGGCAACACGTCTTACGTGGTTTTGTGGGCCAAGGGTCTACATGACGGATCCTCCGACGCCGCGGTCACACAATCTACGGTTGAGAGATTTACCGAGTTGCTTAATAAAAGACTTAATCGACAGGGCGTCGAGGTTAAGGTTGAGCGACAACGCAGTTTGAAAAACGGTGCCTTTGGCGGAACGCAGTACAAGATACTGTTCGGAAATTCTCCCGGAGTAATACGCATATTCACGTCGCACACGAAGAAGGAACGACACTTCTATATGCTGATCGTCGGGAATGGTAGTGAACAGGATCCGCAGGTGGGTGAGTTTCTGAATTCGTTGAATCTGAGTCGAAAGTAATTACTCATTCTCTCGTGGCTTTGCGCGGTGTGAATGAGATGAAAGAAAAACTATCCTGTTGCGGGAAGTCGTACATATGGCATCCCGCGCAGGATAATTCTTTGTCTGCGTGCAACGCGCCGCGGGTTCACACGTGGATTGAACACTGTACGTGGATTCGGAATCATCGCTGAAAGATACGCCGCCTCGCTCGGTGTCAGTGACGCCGCAGATTTTTTGAAGTAATACTGAGCAGCCGCCTCTGCGCCATAGATCCCATCGCCCCACTCAATCACGTTCAGATAGATCTCCAGGATTCGGCGCTTCGTTAGCATCTTTTCGAGGAAGACTGTGATGATTGCCTCCTGTCCCTTGCGCACGAAAGATCGTTGCGACGAGAGATAAAGATTCTTTGCCAGTTGTTGACTGACGGTTGAAGCGCCTCTTCTGAACTCCGGAATATTCGGAATCCAGCTGTCGTCCTCTCCTTCGTTCTTGGCTTCCTTTTCGGCCTCGCGCTGTGCCTGTTCCCACGCTTTTTGAATTGCCTCGTAGTCAAATCCATTGTGCGTCGTGAAGTTCGTGTCCTCACCAGCCAGCACCGCACGCTGAAGATTTCCAGAGATTCGTTCAATGGGGACCCAGGTCTGGAAACGTTTGACAGGTTCGCCTTTTGCCTGGGCCTCGCGCACCCGCGTGTCGATCAACGAAGTCGTCCCGGGATTATGAGTCTGCAAACGATAGACACGGTACAAGAGAATCAACTCGTAACCCAGCACGCCGATTACGATGCCCAACACCAACAAAAAAGTGATTTTTAAGACTCTCCGCATGTTCAGCGTGCGCTTGTTGAAAAGGAGATCTGTTCGGAGGAGTAAAAGATCTGACGGACAGTTCGAATCGTGTTGCAGTGAATCTCGATTGTGTCATCCAGATTTTCACCGTAGCCACCTGACATCACGGTCACAACTGGAATCTCGCGTTGGTAGCATTCTCGGAGTACCAGTTCATCTCGTTGACGCAGACCTTCGATAGACAACGACAGCTTCCCCAGTTTATCTCCGGCAAACGGATCGGCACCGGCGAGGAAGAAGATCAATTCGGGATCGTGATCAAAGACACTCGTAAGCACACTAGAGAGTTTATCCAGGTATTCGTCATCACCCGTGCCATCCAGCAGTTCAATGTCGAGAGTCGACTGGGTCTTGAACAGCGGATAGTTTCGAGCACCGTGCAATGAAAGCGTAAACGTCTGCGCGTCACCGTTGAAGATAGTTGCGGTCCCGTTACCTTGATGAACATCGCAATCGACGATGGCGACTCGTTGGACAAGTTTGTCTCGACGAAGCACTCGAGTCGCAACCGCTACATCATTCAGGACACAGAAACCCTCGCCGCGGTCAGGAAAGGCATGATGTGTTCCGCCGGCGAGGTTGGATCCGACGCCGTCTGAAAGTGCGGCGCGCGCCGCGGCAATCGTTCCCCCCGTGGCGTAGAAAGATCTTTGGACCAGGGAAGGTGACCACGGCAAACCAAGTCGGCGCAGCTCACTCTTTGTCAACATCCCAGCGCAAAGGCGATCGATGTAATCGATGGTGTGAACCAGCAAGACATCTTCGCGAGAGGCAGGTGCTGGCTCGACAAACTGTTCGCTGAGCAGTGAACCTTCAGCAAGTAGCCTGTTTCTTACCAATTCAAACTTTCTAATGGGGAAGATGTGACGGTCGCCGATATCGGCGTAGTAACGAGGTGAGTAAAAGACGCGCATCTGTTAGCGGATGATAACCGAGGATTGAAGAGTGAAAAAGTTCCTGAGGTCAGTGGTGAGTTGTTAGTTGTCAGTGGTAAGTTGTCAGTTGTCAGTTCAGTTCAGTTCATTGTCAGGTTTATTCAATCGATAATACCGTTTCGGCTTCGCCGCCGGATGTGCGGCTGTAGCTCTGCCCAGCCGTCGCGCCACCTCTTAAATTATTCGGGCTCCGCCCCCAAGTTTAGGCTCCGCCCTCCCGCTACCAATATTTGGGCCAAGCCCGCACTGGGGGCGAAGCCTGATAAATAAACCCAATGACTACGG
>DATBMP010000192.1:0-6045 GCA_036554845.1 Pyrinomonadaceae bacterium | reverse complement strand
AACGCAATGCTTATCCTAATCGCTGACAAATTCGAGCAATCGGGCCGCGATGGTCTGGAAGGCCTGGGTTGCAAGGTCTCCTATCAACCCGAGTTGAAAGACGACGCGTTGGTTGAAGCAATCGCCAACGTCAAACCAGACGTGCTGGTTGTGCGCGGCACGAAAGTTACTGAGCAGATGCTTGGTGCTGGTCCAATCAAACTCGTGGTGCGCGCCGGTGCTGGATATAACACCATTGATGTGCAAGCGGCGTCGCGTCGTGGCATCTATGTTTCGAATTGTCCCGGGAAGAACTCCATCGCAGTCGCCGAGCTGGCCTTTGCCCTGATCCTCGCGCTCGATCGTCGTATCGCAGATAACGTGATCGCGCTCCGTCGCGGAGAATGGAACAAGAAAGAGTTCTCCAAAGCACGTGGTCTGTATGGACGCACGCTTGGGCTGATAGGTGTCGGGAAGATCGGTCAGGAGATGATTCCTCGTGCCCTGGCGTTTGGCATGCCTGTGGTTGCCTGGAGTCGCAGTCTTACTCCATTGCGGGCAGCTGACCTGGGCGTCGATTACCGTGAAGACCCGCTGGACGTTGCTAAAGAGTCGGATGTTGTTAGCGTGCATCTGGCATTGAAACCCGACACGAAGAGTTTTGTTGACGCTCCGTTTTTTGCAGCGATGCGCGACGGTGCCTATTTCATCAACACGGCGCGAGGCGATGTAGTTAACCAGAGAGCATTGATTGAGGCGATGAAGACTCGCCGGTTGAGAGTTGGTCTCGATGTATTTGCAGATGAACCAACTTCAGCAACCGCAGAATTCAATGATCCAATTCGTTCGGAGCCTAATCTGTACGGCACACATCATATCGGCGCATCAACTGATCAAGCCCAGGAAGCCATAGCTGCGGAAACCGTGCGCATCGTTCGTGAGTTTAAGGAGACGGGAAACGTGCCGAATGTCGTTAATCTGGCACGTCAATCTCCGGCGACGCATCGGCTAGTGGTTCGACATCGTGATCGACCAGGCGTACTTGCGACCGTGCTTGAAGCAATCAAAGCAGAGCAGATCAATGTGCAGGAGATGGAGAACATAGTTTTTGAAGGCGCCGAGGCGGCGGTTGCCCGCATCAATTTGGACAATGCTCCATCGCAAACCTTGCTTGCGAGTGTTGCCAATCAGAGTGCTGACATACTCGAGTTGAACGTGATCGAGATCAATTGAGGTCGCTTGCACACAACTTTGCTGCTTGTCAGGTCGTAAACAATGCGAGAGCAAGTCTATTCGGGTTAAGAATCCTCGTTAATGAATACAACTCTAATTACTGGCGCATCCTCTGGCATTGGTGAAGCTTTCGCACGCAAGTTAGCAACACTCGGCCGCAGCGTTCTGCTCGTCGCGCGTTCCGAGGAAAAGTTGATAAATCTTTGCAACGAACTTGGTCGGACAAACTCCATTCGTGCGCAGTATCTCGTGATGGATCTCAGCCAGCCTGATGTGGGAGCGCGGATCTTTGAAGAGACGCAGCAACGTGGTTTGGTAATTGACATGCTAGTCAATAACGCCGGGTTTGGTTCATTCGGCGATTTCAGCAAACTGGAGCTCTCGCGCGAACTGAGCATGATCGATCTAAACATCAAGTCTCTAGTCGATCTGACTCATCGCTTTCTGGTCCCGATGCGAGAAATGAAACAGGGCGTGATCATCAATGTCGCATCGACGGCAGGTTTTCAACCGGTCCCGTTCATGGCGACCTACGCAGCGACAAAAGCTTTCGTGCTCACGTTTTCTGAAGCGCTCTGGGAAGAGAACCGCCCGTTTGGTGTTCATGTGATGGCGTTGTGTCCGGGTGTTACTGAAACAAACTTTTTCGAAGCAGCACGTGGACAGAAACCACCGGCGCGTGTTGCGCAAACTGCGGATCAGGTTGTGGATGCAGCAATCGCTGGATTGAGGAGAAGAAAGAATGTTGTCATATCTGGTTTTAGCAACATGATGGTAGTTGAATCCGAACGATTCCTTCCCCGCAGTTTGGTTGTCCGGGTAGCAGGGAAGATGATGCGGAAGCAGTTTGAATAGTGGTCAGTGGTCAGTCTGACCCGAGGCCCAACACCAACCCATCAATTCGGAGTTATCTCATGACAGAACGAATCTTCAACTTTAGCGCCGGCCCGGCAATCCTTCCGGTTCCGGTTTTGGAAGAAGCCAAACGCGACATGCTCAGCCTTCCTGGAGTGGGAATGTCGGTGATGGAGATCAGCCATCGCTCCAAAACTTTTGACGAGATCATCGGTGGCGCCGAACGCGGGATACGCGAACTGCTCGGTGTGCCTGACAACTATCACGTTCTCTTTCTGCAGGGTGGTGCAAGTTTGCAGTTCTCGATGGTGCCGATGAACTTTCTTCCCTCAGGCGGTAGCGCGGACTATGTGCTGACTGGCAGCTGGGGAAAGAAAGCACTAAAAGAAGCAAAGCGCACCGGCCTGGTAAATGTGGCTGCGACGATGGCTGATGGTGGCTTCACGCGTGTGCCAACTGATGAGGAGATTAACTTCGATTCAAACGCGTCGTATGTGCACATCACCACCAATGAAACTATCGAAGGCGTTGAATGGAAAAATGAACCGAACACCGGTAAGGCGCCGCTGATCGCCGATGCTTCCTCTGACATCCTCTCGCACGAAATTCCCGTCGACAAATACGCGCTGATCTATGCCGGCGCCCAAAAGAATATTGGACCAAGCGGTGTTACGTTGGTGATCGTGCGCGACGATCTCTTGCAGCGAATTCCTGATGGACTGCACACGATGCTCGACTATCGCACGCATGTCGAAAACAAGTCTCTCTACAACACTCCTAACACGTGGGGTATCTACATCATCAATCTGGTGTGTAAGTGGATCCGCGAGAAAGGCGGATTGAGCGCACTCGCTCGTGAGAACGAGACCAAAGCCAAGCTACTCTACGACGCGATTGATGCGAGTGACTTCTACCGAGGCCACGCAGATCCCGATTCACGTTCGATCATGAATGTGACTTATCGTTTGCCCACAGAAGAGCTTGAAAAGAAGTTCACCACCGAAGCGACTGCTCAGGGTCTCGACGGCTTGAAAGGACATCGATCGGTGGGGGGCATTCGCGCATCGATCTACAACGCATTTCCGCGTGAGGGCGTTGAAGCCCTGGTTTCGTTCATGAAGGACTTTGAGAGGAAGAATGGATGAAGCTGCGCCCAAGCCGGACTCCAACGTGCAAAGCGATACGCTGGTCTTCCGGGTTGGTGACGACGAGCGCGGAATACGCCTGGATGCCTATCTCGCCGCCCGCATCGAAGGTTGGAGTCGCGCTCGACTGCAACGATTGATCGAAGACGAAGATGTTTTAGTAAATGCAAGAACAGCCAAACCCTCACACAAGCTTCAACCGAACGATGAAATCGAAGTTGAGCTGATTGCTCCACCACTCGCCGGATTCACTCCTGAGAATATTCCGCTATCAATACTCTACGAAGATCCTGAGCTGGTCGTTCTAGACAAGCCGGCCGGAATGGTGGTCCATCCGGCAGCCGGCGTCCATTCTGGAACACTCGTGAACGCTCTTGCATATCATTTCGAGAAACTCTCGAACCAGGCGGGCACTCGTCCAGGTATCGTGCATCGTCTTGATAAAGACACCTCGGGTTTGATGGTGGTTGCGAAGACGGAATCAACTCACGAGGCGCTGGCAGATCAGTTTCGTGAGCGTCAAGTCTTCAAGTCATACGTAGCGCTCGTGCACGGCGTGGTCTCATCGAACAGCGGGCGGATAGATCAGCCGATAGCTCGTGACCCAAAAAATCGAACGCGGATGGCGGTTGTTGCCGGAGGACGTCAGTCGTTTTCGATCTATAAGGTTCGACAGCGTTTCAACGCATTTACTTTGCTCGACGTTGAATTGAAAACGGGAAGAACGCACCAGATCAGAGTGCATCTTGCATGGCTTAAGCATCCGGTTGTAGGTGATGAGATTTATGGCGGGGGGCGTGACAACACTGTGCGTGATGCTAGCTTACGAGCGCAGATACGGAAGCTGGGAAGACAGTTTCTTCATGCAGAACAACTCGGCTTCACACATCCAAAGACTGGTGAGGCGATGCGTTTTACTTCTGAACTTCCGTTGGAGCTGTCGAGTTTATTGTCTGCGTTGGACCAAATCAACTCTTAAGGCATTGGTTCGAACTTCTTCACCAGCTCCTTGAACCGCTCATCACTTCGCAGATCATCGAAAAGCGGATCAACTCTGATCAGAACCAATCCCGGATGACGGTTATTAAACGCGCTGCTGAGATACTCGATTGCGGTATCGTTATTTTTAAGACCCGTAGCAATGATCGCCATGTAGAGCGGTGACACATATCGTTGCTGAGCAAGCTTCTTTAACCGTTCGAGAATGGCCTGCGCGGGTTCTGCCTGTCCGGCGTTCGCGTAAACATAACCAAGCGAGGCAGCAACCTCGGGATCCTCTTCCACCGAGCCCTCTCGCAATGGACCACTCCCAGGTGAACCCAGCAACAATCGGAGTTCTTCAATCGCTTCGCGGTGCATCCCTTTTTTCGCGTAGGCAAGACCAAGGTAATGATGGGCCACCCAGAACTGCGGATCGATCTCCAGGGTTTTCTGATATTGCTGAATCGCTTCATCGTAACGATGTTGAAAGTAGGAATAGAACCCCGCATTCGAGCTGATGATCGGTGAAAGCGGATCGAGTTGTTGCGCGTATTCAATCTCTTGTCGAGCTCGATCAAAGTGGCCCATCTGCACCAGGAACGAGGCATACCATTGATGAGCCGTGGGATAGCGCGGATTCAACTCAAGCGCTTTTTGGAAATCAGCTTCAGCGCCATACCAGTCCCAATCGAACGCGAGTTTTACAAAAGCTCGTGAAGTGTAGCCTTCGGCGAGTGTGGGATCGATATCGACAGCCTTTTGCGCTGCTGCTTTCGCTTTCGGCATGTCTTCAATTGGCGGCACCGCACCGATGTCGCAGAGCAAAGCGTAAGAATCTGCCAGACCTGAATAGGCCAATGCGTAAGTCGGGTCTTTCTCTTCCGCCTCTTTGAAATACCTGATTCCGTTTCTTAAGCCCGCCTCATCGCGTTTGTTCCAGAAGTAGCGACCCTTTAGATAAAGCTCGTATGCCTGACTGTCTTCTGTGTAGCGTTTTGCAAGTTTCGCCTGATCTTCTCCCGTTAATCGCAATCGTAGCTTTTCGGAAATTTTACGAGAGATCTCTTCCTGCACGCGCAGGATGTCGGATGGATTGCTGTTGTATTCCTCGCCCCAGAGTTGGGATCCGTCACTGACATCGATCAGTTCCGTTTTGATGATGAGCCTGTCGCCCACCTTTACTAGCCGACCAGCCAGCACCGCGCCGACTTTCAGAGTGCGTCCGATCTCCTGCGGATCAGTGTTCGTTCCTTTGAAACGGAACACTGCGTTGCGCGACATGATCTTGAGGTTCGGCAGCTGAGAAAGACTTCGGATGATGCTTTCCGTTATGCCGTCAGAGAGATACTCGGCGTTTGGATCACCGCTGTCATTTGAGAAGGGCAGAACCGCCACTGAATTGATTGGCCGTTGCGACAGAAAGTAGTAGATCGCGCCGGCCAGAAGCGCTACCAAGACAATACCTGCCAGGTAAGGAAAGTAGTTCTTTCTTCCCGTCGCTTGAGACGACTCGGCTGTGGTTGCGTGCGATGGGATTGTTGATGTTGCTTCCGCAAGTGCCGATGGAGTCAACCCACCAATTTCGATCTCCTGGGTGCTTCTAGGATTCTCGTTAACGACAGTTTCGTGTTTGTATTCTGCGCCCGAGAGATGCAGTTCTTCCCGAAGCTGCTCCAGATCCAACTTTAGATCGGTGATCGTCTGATATCGCTTCGTGCGATCCTTCGCTAGCGCCTTTGAGACGATCCGTTCCAGCTGTCGAGGTACTTCACCCGTCTGATTGGTGAGCGGCGTGGGCTCGTGATCGATGATCGACACCTTGACGTGACTGTCTGTTGGTCCAGTAAACGGG
>DATBMP010000141.1:0-5855 GCA_036554845.1 Pyrinomonadaceae bacterium | reverse complement strand
AGACTGTAGCTTCTGGTCTTCGACATCAGCGAACGCCAAGATGCTCTCAGGATATGGATTCACTACTTTCCCAGGTTGAACACGCACTTGCCTTTGCACAGGACCAGGTGAGCGCACTGACTCAGCGCGAACCGAATTTCTATCCGCTCTACACGGACCATGGACGCTGGCGACATCAGAAACCCGCGTGGACTCGTTGGTGTGACGGGTTTCTCCCGGGAATGATGTGGATCTTTCATGAGGAATACGGAGATCCAAAATGGCGCGAACTGGCCGAGAACTATTCGAAAGCACTCGAGTCGCGCAAGGATGATCGAGAAGTTCACGATCTGGGTTTCATATTTTTTCACGGTACTTACAAGCGCTGGTACGAGGCCACGGTGCGAGACGGTGCTGTGGATAAGTCGTTGAAGGACGTAGTGGTCCATGCCGGAAAAACTTTGTCGCTTCGTTTCAATGAACGCGCCGGTTGTTTGCGCTCCTTCCATGGGCCGGATTCCAACTTCATCGACATCATGATGAATGTGGGAATCATTTTTTATGCGGCGCTTGAGTCAAGTGATCAGGCGCTGCTCGAACTTGCGCATCGGCATTGCCTCACCACGCGGCGGACATTGGTTCGTGGCGACGGCAGCACATCACACGAAGGTATCTTTGATCAGGAAAGTGGCGAGTTTCTGCGGCAGACAACTCAGCAAGGCTATCGCGGTGATTCCTGCTGGTCGCGGGGGTTGGCCTGGTCGTTGTACGGATTTGGCACTTGCTATCAGCTAACCAGGTCGCCGATCTATCTGGAGACGGCGCAACTTAACGCTGACTACTGGTTGGGACACGTACCAGAAAGTGGTCTGGCGCCGTGGGATTTCAACGCTCCTGAAGATGGACCATTGAGCCGCGCTCAAGTTGATACCAGCGCGGCGGCGATTGCCGCGGTTGGCTTGTTGAATCTGGCCGAGTTTTCCACCAGCGAAGCGCGACGACGAGCGTATCGTGACTGCGCGTTGCGGACGATCGGTTCGCTGTCCACGAATTATTTAGGCGAGAACGCCGAAGGCTGGGAAGGCATCCTGCGTGGCGGCGTTTATCACATACATAAAGGACTCGGTGTGAATGAGTCGGTGATGTGGGGAGAGTATTTCTTTGTTGAAGCGTTGCAGAAGGCGAGACGCGTTTTGAAATCTTGACCAAACGAACATACACATCAATCGGAGGGTTAAGGAGCGTCGCAGAGTTTAAGGCGCACGCCGAGAGTCTGGGATTGTCGCTGCCCTGTGACACTGAAATTCAATCCGATGGACCACTTGCCGAGCCGATCGAATTCAACGGCAAACAGATCGGCAATCGCTTTTGCATTCATCCGATGGAGGGGTGGGATGGAACTACTGACGGCCGCCCGAGTGAAGCCACATTCAGACGATGGAGGCACTTCGGCGTGAGTGGCGCGAAGTTGATCTGGGGTGGCGAGGCTGTGGCTGTTCGTCACGACGCACGTGCGAATCCGAATCAACTTCTCATCAACGAACAAACAAAACGAGAGTTGGCGTTGCTGCGCGAAACTCTAATCAACGCGCATCGTGAAGTTTGCGGCACGGCAGACGACCTTTTGCTCGGTCTACAACTTACCCACTCTGGCCGCTTCAGTCGGCCGAATGAGAAGACAAAACCTGAACCTCGAATTCTCTACCATCACCCTATCCTCGATCAGAGGGTGAATATCGATGCCGATTATCCCGTTCTTACTGATGGCGAGATACGGGTCATCATTGAAGACTTTCATCGAGCCGCGCGAATTGCACAGGACACCGGCTTTGAGTTCGTTGATGTGAAGCACTGTCACGGTTATCTCGGTCACGAGTTTCTCAGTGCCCATACTCGCGAGGGTGATTATGGTGGCAGCTTTGACAACCGCACGAGATTTTTGCGGGAAGTGACGGAAGGCATTCGAGCGGTCTCGCCAGGTTTGCAGATCGGCGTGCGCTTATCCGCGTTTGACATCGTGCCGTTTCGCCCAGATCCGGAATCGAAAGAGTCGGGTAAGGCTGGGATCGGAATTCCGGAAACTTACCAAGACGATTTGCCTTATCGCTGGGGATTTGGTCTGAACAGCGCGAATCCCGAAGTTTACGATCTGAGTGAACCGGTGCGATTCCTCTCGCTGCTTAGGGATCTGGATATCAAGCTCGTCAATATTTCGGGCGGCAGTCCTTATTACAATCCCCACATTCAGCGACCCGCACTCTATCCGCCCTCTGATGGTTATCAACCTCCAGAAGATCCGTTGATTGGCGTCGCACGGCAGATGGAAGTAACACGGTCGTTGAAGTCGAAATTTCCGGATCTCATTTTGGTGGGGACTGGCTACACCTATTTACAGGAATACCTGCCGATGGTGGCGCAGGCTGCGGTGCGCGAAGGTTGGGTTGACTCAATCGGGTTAGGGCGGATGGTCTTGTCCTATCCCGAGCTGCCTTTGGATGTGCTAAGCGGTCGTGGTCTGCAACACAAACGCATCTGCCGAACCTTTAGCGATTGCACGACTGGTCCGCGTAATGGGCTGCCTTCCGGATGTTATCCGTTGGACCAGTACTACAAAGAGTCGCCGGAAGGCGCGCAGTTGAAAAAGATCAAGGCCGCGCGAAGAGAAGTAAGTACCACCGCGAAGTAAGGCAATCGAAGAGTGGTCTTGGTCTTGCCCCGGAGGAGCAGCATGTTTATGGCAGCCACTACGTATTCGACAGCGGGCAGCCCTTATTGCCATAACGCGTCGATTCGATCCACGAAATATCACGAAACGAAAGAGTCTGGAGGATGCAGCCACTAACTCGGCGAGATTTTCTTAACTTTACTGCCAGCCAACCTTTGCCTGACGGCTTTTGGCTGCACGTCAATCGCACGGCGATGGCTTGTCGATTTGAAGTGACGTTGCCGATGGGCGATCAAGCAGGCGTTGGAGTTGCCACTGAAGCACTCAATCAAATCGACGAACTCGAAGCACAACTCACGGTTTTCAGAGTTGACAGCGAAGTAAGTTACATCAACCGACAATCTGCTGCTCAGGCAGTTCAAGTAGAAGCGTCTCTGTTTGACCTGCTCTCCCTATGCAAGAAGTTGCACGAAGAGACCGACCGGACTTTCGATATCACTTCGGGTCCTTTGACGCGTTGCTGGGGATTTCTGAAAAGAGAAGGTCGCCTTCCTTCGCTTGAAGAACTCGAAGATGCGCGCGCCCTGGTTGGCAGTGACAAGTTGTCGCTCAACGATGAGACGAGGTCCATTCGTTTCGCGCACGCTGGTATGGAGATAAATCTTGGCAGCATTGGAAAGGGGTACGCGCTCGATCGTGTGGCCGCGTCAATGCGCCAGCGAGTGCGGACGGCCATGCTTAACGCTGGTGCAAGTAGCATCTGCGTGATCGGCGCGGGCGATCGAGACCAAGGATGGAGCGTTGGTCTAAGAAACCCACGTGACAAGACGCGTCGTTACGCAACCTTGAGGCTTCGTGATTGTTCGTTGTCAACAAGTGGTAGCGAGGAGCAGTTCTTCGAACATGAAGGCCGGCGTTACGGTCACATTATCGATCCCCGAACTGGTTGGCCCGCTCAAGCGGTAACCAGCGTGAGTGTAGTCGCGCCGTCTGGTGCCTTAAGCGATGCGTTAGCCACGGCTTTTTATATCGGCGGAAGATCGCTCGCTGAAAAGTACTGCGCTGCGCATCCGGAAGTGCTTGTGATCATGTTGGAAAAAGATGCGAGGCGCCCGGTGATAGTCGGCAGCAATCGTGGTTGTCTTAACCATGGAGTGCGGTGGCAAGCGCAGCGCGACACCGCTTTGGATTTGTGTTGAGCTATGGACACAATCTGATCCAAAGCGGTGTCGCGCTTGCCACCGCACTCCATAGCGCCGCCTATTGAAGACTGATCTGGAATATCCGATGAATCTGGAATCTTTAAAAGGAGCGACCACTTACCGGACCATGCAGCAGGTTGCGCTGATCATCCTGCGCACGGTGATCGGTTGGCACTTTCTTTACGAAGCGTATTACAAGATCTGGTCGCCGGCCTGGAGTCACGCAGGTACACCACTTCCGCGTTGGACCTCGGCCAGTTACCTCAAAGGCGCATCTGGCCCACTTGCCGGACTATTTCAAAGAATGGTCGATGCCGGATGGACGCCCTGGATTGATCGCTCAGTTAAGATTGCGCTCCTGTTGATCGGCCTCTCCTTAATTCTCGGACTGTTCACCAAACCAGGAGCTGCGGGCGCAGTATTCTTCCTCAGTCTTTTTTATCTGCTCTACGTGCCGCTTGCCGGCGTTCCTCAGCCCGGCAACGAGGGAACCTACTTAGTTGTAAACAAAACACTGATCGAAGCTGCTGCTGCCTTTGTGTTGTTGGCCTTCGACACCGGCGCCATTGCAGGATTGGATCTCCTTCTGCGTCGGCGCAAGACGAACCAACAAACACTTCAGGTTGAAGAACGCCCCGTGGCCTCACCGGCCTCGACAGCGTCACAAGCAAACAAATAGACCCGGTTCCAGGTCGAGATTAAATGTCATGAACTTAACTGAAGATCAGAAGACAATCGGTCGCAGAAACTTTCTCAAGGCAGTTGCAGGCGCTCCAGCACTTGTGGCTCTCGGTGGTGCGGCCCTCATACGTGGGCCAGTGCGTGGTGGACCGGTAAAGATCGCGCTCGTCGGCACTGGTGACATGGGCAACGGACTGCTGAACCAGTATCAAAAGGAGTATTGCGATCTGAAAGCCCTCTGCGATGTCAATCCGAAGCGTCGCGCTGCGGCAGCTGAGAATATGGTGAAGAAAGGCTGGCCCAGGCCGCACGAATATGATGATTGGCAAGAGATGCTACAGAAGGAAGATCTCGAAGCAGTGCATGTGGCCACGCCACTTTGGACGCACGCCGCAATCTCAGTTGGTGCATTGAATGCCGGTAAGCATGTGCTCTGCGAAAAGATGATGGCCAAGACGCAGGAAGAATGTCAGCAGATGGTTGATGCAGCCCGAAACAACAATCGGGTACTCGAGATCGGTTATCAGCGTTACTACAATCCGATCTACCAGGCGACTTACGACAACATCATCAAACAAGGATTGCTCGGGGACATCTATCACGTGCGTCTCGCGTGGCATCGAAATTCAACCTGGCGCAAAAAGGAGGATCCGCCGGTAGAAAATTTTGATGCGAGCAGATTTGGCTATCCCGACTGGGAACACCTGCTCAATTGGCGCATGTACCGCCAGTATTCCGAAGGCCTGCTTTGCGAGTTGGGTAGTCACCAGATCACAGCGGCCAGTTGGTATCTCGATTCAGCACCCACCGCTGTTTATGTGTCGAGCGGCACCTATCGATTCAAGGATGGTCGTGAAGTTGCCGATCACGTTTATGCGACGTATGAGTATCCCGGAGATCGCACTGTGACCTTCTCGACCATACAGTCGAATGCCTTTGAACAGAATTACGAGATGTTCATGGGTACGAAAGGCACGCTGATCATGACGCGCGAATTGGAAGCGTATCTCTTCAACGAAGGCGAAGGTGGAACAACGACCAGGGTTGAGGTGTCGCGGCAATCGTCGGGACCTGTGGCCGATGCGTCTGCAACTCAAGCAGTGGATTCGACCTCGCGCACAGTCAATACCGGGGACAGTATCCCGAACAAAGGTATCTCGTATCAGAACGAGATCGCGGAATTCTGTGGAGCCATTCGGACGGGCAGTCCGATCCGGTGTGGTCCAGAGAAGGCGATGAAGTCAGCGGTAGCGGTGCTGATCGGAAATGCTGCAGCCGAGAAACACACTCGCCTGGAGATCCCCTAAACCTTTGCAGTGCGGTGGCAA
>DATBMP010000130.1:0-2952 GCA_036554845.1 Pyrinomonadaceae bacterium | reverse complement strand
CCAAATCCGAAATTTATTCCGAAACCATTGTGGACAAACTGATCGAACAACTTCCATTCTTCACTCCTGATCAACGCAACCTTGCGGCGAGTGTCGCGACCTTCGTTGAACGCGAACTCGAACCACGCGCAAACGATGAAGGTAACGTCGAAGCAAGGCTGCGAGAGTACGTGCGACTACTCGCCGAGGCCGGTGCACTCAATTACTCGGTTCCAACGAATGCCGAAGCTAAGATCGATCTCCGCTCTCTCTGTATTATTCGCGAGGGTCTGTCCTATTCGTCCGCGCTTGCCGATCTCGCTTTCGTAATGCAGGGCCTCGGCACGTTCGCAATAAGCCAGGCTGCCCCCGAACACGTTCGTGACTTCTGGGTAACCCGCGCCGCCGAAGGGCGCGCGATAGCAGCGTTCGCCTTAACTGAACCTGAGGCGGGTTCAGACGTGGCTTCAATCAAGACCACTGCCCGTCGTGATGGCGACGCCTATGTTATCGACGGCACCAAACGCTTTATCTCGAATGCTGGTATCGCTGATTTCTACACGGTTTTTGCACGCACAGGGACCAATGACAAGGGTCGTGCAGAGTTATCGGCGTTTGTCGTGGGCGCCAAGATGCCGGGTGTGAAAGTCGTTGAACAGACTGCGATGCTGTCGGATCACCCCATCGGCGAGATTCAGTTTCAGGGATGTCGCGTACCCTCTGAAGACATGGTCGGGGCCGAGGGTGACGGGTTTCTTCTGGCGATGCGCACGCTGGATACTTTTCGCGCTAGCGTTGGCGCAGCGGCCTGCGGCATGGCCAGACGCGCGCTGGACCAATCTTTAATTCATGCAACCAGGCGTAAACAGTTTGGTCGATTACTTGCCGAGCATCAGTTGGTCCAGGAGAAACTGGCTGACATGATCACGGAACTCGATGCAGCGCGATTGCTTGTCTACCGCGCGGCGTACTTGAAAGACACGGGTAAAGTGCGAGTAAGCAGGGAAGCAAGTGAAGCCAAGTTGTTTGCCACTGAGGCGGCGTGCCGGATCATTGATCAGGCGGTTCAGATACATGGCGGGTCTGGTTTGGTGCGCGGGAGCATCGTCGAACGACTCTATCGAGACGTGCGCGCACTTCGCATCTACGAAGGAACGTCAGAAATCCAGAAACTGGTTATCGCGAATCAATTGCTGAAAGAGTAGCGCGCTCACTCATCAGATGAAGATCAATATCATCGGGGGCGGACCCGCCGGACTCTATTTCGCAATCCTTTCCAAGAAATCCAATCCCGAACATCAGATCACTGTTTTTGAACGCAATGGGCCAGACGATACGTTTGGTTGGGGCGTAGTCTTTTCTGGCAAGACGATGGCAAATCTGCGTGCGGCTGATGACGTTTCTCATGCTGAAATTACGCGTAACTTTGCCGCCTGGGACAACGTGGATGTGGTCCATCGCGACGCAAAGATCTCGATTCATGGAAATAGTTTTTCGGGGATCGCCCGCATTCAATTACTCAAGATTCTGCAGCGCCGGGCAGAAGATCTCGGAGTTCAGCTTCACTTTCGAAATGAGGTGGGCGACATCGAGGCACTGCGATCCGAGTGCGATTTACTTGTGGCGGCCGACGGAGTTAACAGCACGGTCCGTCTCTGCTATCAGAACGATTTTCAGCCGACACTCAGTTTGGGCGCGAACCGATACATCTGGTACGGAACAAATCAACTTTTTCATGGATTAACCCTGACGTTTCGCGAGGCCAGTGCAGGTGTGTTTGCGGCACACTCATACAAGTTCAACTCAACCACCAGTACTTTTATCGTTGAGTGTGACGAAGAAACCTGGCAGCTCGCGGGTTTCTCTCAGATGACGGAAGAAGAAACTCGCAGTTACCTCGAAAACGTATTTGCTTCCGACCTACAGGGTCACAAGTTATTGTCGAACAACTCCAAATGGATCAACTTTCTGCTGGTTAAGAACGAACATTGGTTTACTAAGAACGTTGTGTTGTTAGGTGATGCTCTACACACCGCACACTTCTCGATCGGATCAGGAACTAAGTTGGCGATGGAAGATTCAATTGCCTTGCATGGTTGTTTTTTTGGAGGGAATGAGACCAATGCTGCGTTACGGCAGTTTGAGACAACGCGTAAGCCTGTCATTGATGAGTATCAGGCTGCGGCGCTGGAAAGCATGAAGTGGTTTGAGAACGCCCGCACGTATGTTCGACTGGATCCTATGGAGTTGGCCCACACGATCATGACCCGCAGTGGAAGAGTTGACGATGAGGATTTGCGAAAGCGAGACCCGGCGTTTATGGCGGCGTATGAAGAGACGAGATAGTCAGTGGTTATTGGTGAGTCGTCAGTTGTCGTGGTCAGTGATCAGTCTGCCACCCTGACCACTACTTCCTCTTCCACTCAGGAGGAATCAAGCGCCTTCGTCCATCCGCGGCCATCACAACATCAGGCTCATCCAGATCCTTCCGATCCCATAACTTACAAGTCACTTGTTTGTGGGCCTGGTCCAGAGCCTCGCAGTAGTTGGTATATGTACAGCGTCTGATCTCCTCTCCAAATCCAAGTCTTACTTTCAAAAACCAGTCGGGATCCGCGAGCGCCTGACGCGCGAATCCAACGATGTCCGCCTGACCCTGCTTAAGAATCCTTTCCGCTTGCTCGAAGGTCGTAATGCCACCTGTAGCAACGACTGGTGTTTGAAATCCTGCGGTGTTCACCGCTGCCTTGATGGTGGCGACCTCTGGAACATTGCGACCAAACGGTCCAACCTCATCAGACAAGGTCGTGGGCATGCACTCGTATCCGCTGCGACCAGTGTATGGATATACTGCGTCACCAACTTTCGGCTGCTGTGCGTCTTCAAACTTTCCGCCCTTCGACACAGAAAGGAAATCGAAACCAGCGTTGGCAAATTCGACGCCAAAATACGCGGCATCGGTAACGCGACTGC
>DATBMP010000104.1:0-6623 GCA_036554845.1 Pyrinomonadaceae bacterium | reverse complement strand
ACCCACCCTCGTCCTGAATCAAAGAGAACGTTGTAGTGCTGTAGATCACCGTGCAGCAGCATCGTTGACTGTTGTGAGCCCGACAGACTTCGATACAACGCAGTCGCTTTGTTGACAAGATCTCGAGGAAGTTGCTGGTCCCCTGATGCGAGATACCGATCAAAACTACGCGCCCAGTCTTCAGTGGATGGACAAACAGTTGGCGGCGTGTGATGGGCCAGTTCCTTGATGACGTCGGCGAGTATCCAGGTCGCTTTATCATCCTGTCCCTGCCGCACCAACTCCACCAACTGCTGTCCAGGATCGAGTCGTTCCATCAGCACGGCGCCGGGAGCAGATTCATGAACTCTTACGGTTCCGTCTCCATTGAATGCGCGCAGTATCTCGCCAGCGTTCCATTCATCGCTTCCTGCTTTACTAATTTTAAGTACGACAGGGTTGCTGCCTCTTATTCCCATGCCCAGAAGAGAACTCTCCGACTCCGTCGTCTGAGCGATGCTGACGCTCCACAGACTTGCACATTCCTTTAATCGCTGAAGTGCCGTGGTCATGCGTGCAAAGTTGGTGGTTCGAAGAAAAAATTACAAGGGCCCAGACGGAGATTATTCTCCATCTGGGCCCGTCGATGGGTGGATCTGCCACGAAGCTATTGTGGCGGGACCGTTAGCGCTTCGACGTTGATGTAGAAGCGGAACAGCCCTGTTGACTGTACACCCAGGTTGAATTCCACCACCGTGCTGGCGCCATTGGCGAGCGGCGCGGTGGTCGTGATTACTCCTTCACTCAAGCTCGAATTGAGCCCTCCACCGTTGGGCTGCGTCGCCGGTGTTTGCAGGGTCAACGCCTGTGAAGTGACCATTGTCGTGTCCGTTAGCGTAATGGTCTGCGTGGGCGAGTTGAGCACGCGGATATCAGCCTGGCCCGGAGGCAGAACGCCACCTGCGAGCGTTGTGACAATCACCACGCGATACCGCAACGCCACAACAGGAAGTCCGGTGTTGTTGGTGAACCGCCGGCGAATCTTCAGCGTTCCATTTGCACCGTTCGTCACCGGTGTTAGATCACGCACACGGTTCGGGGCTGCCGATGCGGCCTGCATGGGATCGATTATTGTTGCCGGCATCTGCGCGTTGTGTTCGATTGGCGCGCTCGTGGTAGTGAAGGCAGTCATCGTTGGCCCACGTTGTGGTCCAGGTGCACCAAGCACGGCGGCGACACCATTCAAAGGCGCACCGTTGGTTTCAACCAGAACAAAGTCGGCTGCATTGTTGTTGCTGTCTTGTGGTCTGCCTGCAGTATTCACCGTTCGTACCCAGCTATGTTGGCCTGCGGTGGTAATTCCCGTGGCGGGTGGAAGACCAGTACCTTCTTTGTAGTCAACATGCGTTACTGAACTGTAGCCAACCGAATCCAAACGGTTCGCCGTAAGATTGCCCGCCGTCGAGAAGACAGCCAGTCCCACGTCATCGGGAAGAAACCCTACCGATGCTGATGCAGGATTGACCGAGACATTTGCCGAACCGCTGGCAGTAATGCCTGTGCCAGTGGGGTACGTTGACAGGCTGTAGGTATTGCCGGCAGGACTTGGGGTGGTCGGTTGCGTGGAAATTAGAAAGTATCCACGCGGCGGTAAAGCAAGTGGTCCAGCAGTGGAAAGGGTTTGCGGCAACACCAGAAAAGTTGTTTCCGCGGCTCCTTGTGCACCAGCGAAACGCCATCCTGCCCCGCTTCCGCTAGTTGGGTCAGCACCGGGAATGGCATCAATGATGGTGATGCTCTGATCTGTGTTGTTGTAGATCTCGATGAACTCGTCTGCGCTGCCATCTGATCCCGGAGGAGTTGTGCCTGCGCCACGAGTGCGAAATTCGCTAATCAGAATCTGTCCAGCTGTCGGTGCAGGTGGACGAACGTCAAAGCTGATGGTCCAACCACCGCTGATGCTGCCAGCGTCAAGGTTTGCATCGTCGATAATGTAGAGGTTCCAGGTCCCGTTCGGACTGTCCCCATTAAAACCTGAAAGTGTGTAGACGTAAGGTGCAGCCGGGGCCGGAGCGGGAAAAACATCGGTGGTTCCTGAGTTTGCCGGACGATAGGTTCCTGTTACGAATGGAACTCCCGTGTTGCCGGTGACAGTCGAAGGAACCGGTCGAGCGCCGTAGTCATCAAGCGTTACGTTGATGTTTGAGACGCCGGGAGATCCCGCGCCGAAATTAGACATGAGAACCGACTTGCGACCTGACGGGGAGACCAGCAGGAAGTCAGTGTCGGACGGAAATGCGTGACTGTAGCCGTTTAGTGTTACGGAAACGCGCTGGACCACACCGACCTCACCTGACACGACAATGGGCGATGGATAGAGTGACGCTGCCTGACCCGAAGCGGGACAGGGATTTGGACAGTCAGTGATCGTTATTGGAGTAGCGTTAGTAAAAGACGCTGCCGCGCCGTTGATACGAGGGACACCTGGACTTTGGGTGGTTATTTTTGGGGTTGTGCCTAGACCAGAGGCAGAGCTGCGACGGCCCTGAACGACTGGCGTAGCAGGAGCGGAAGTCTCAACTGCCTTCTTTTGAGCAAATGCATTGGGCGTGATAACCAGAAACGCGAGCACAAGCATTAGGGAAGATCCGGTAAAACCCGGTAAGAGTAAGCTTTTGTGCATTTCAGTTTGTCTCCAAATGTATTCTGCAAGAGTTTGCTGACCGAGTGCCGGAAAGCCGATCATTGGTTTGTAACTTGGTCCATCAGGGTTGAGGAGTTACGTTGGTCCTGTCGGGAAGCCAGAATAGCAGAGGCGGGATGGTCCTTGTCTACTGAGAACTTATTTTGAAGTTCGATCCAAGGTTTTTTATTTGGGAGCCGTAGACAGTTGTCAGCGGTCAGTTGTCAGTTGTCAGAGGCACTTTGCACAAAAAGTCCGTTTTGGAGTTCCGGCTCGGCCGCACCTTTGCGGTAAGCCTCGGCTTACCGAACCTTCATATATTTTGATCGAGGCTATGCCTCAACGATGGAACAGTTTAGGCATAGCCTGATACTTCGGTTGGGATAACGGTAAGCCGCAGGCTTACCGCAAGGGTGCGGCAGAGCCGTACCCAAAAGACTTTTTGTGCAAAGCCTGTCAGAGGTCAGAGGTCAGAGGTCAGAGGTAAGTATCAGTATCAGTGGTCAGAGGTCAGCGGTAGTTGGGCTTTGGTCTTGGGTTTTGGGTCTTTGATTGATCACAGCACGAAGTGGCTCTCATTCACATAGGGCTTCAGCCCGCTGACGAGCACAGTTGGTTGAGGCGGCTTGACTGAACTTGGTCTTGCTCCGGAGGATGAGCGCGTCTGCGGTATTGCGCTCCAGGATCGGAACTTTTGTGCGAGGACGATTCGGGACGGGTTTAGTATGCGTCGCGACGGATGATCACCAGGGACATGTCGTCAACGATCGGGTGGGTCGCGGCGAAATCCTGCACCGCTGCCAACACTGAAAAAAGCACATTCTCGGCAGAGATGCTTGCGGTGCTCCCACTCTTCATTGACTGCGACGTCAATGTCGCGCGGCGCAATTGATCCTCGAGCCGCGCTGGTCCAAATTCCTCCTCCGACTTGTTCAGCGACTCAAGCACGCCATCTGAGTAGGCCAACAACACATCACCAGGCCCCAACTCGACAGTGCCTCTTACGTACGGTGCCGCAGCAACGACACCCAACAACAATCCGCCATCAGAAAGTAGTTCGACATCGCCGTTGGCGCGCAATAACAAGGCAGGTGGATGTCCCGCACTGCAATACTCGAGTTTTCCTGAGCCTGGATCCAATCGCGCTACAAACAAGCTTGCCAGGGGAACCATCGAAGCCAGCAAACAAACATCGCGATTGACTCCCGCCACTATCGTCTCGGGTTCGGAATGGACCGCAGCTCGCGCGCCAACCAGACCGACCAGATGCGTGGTCCACATCCCCGCCGCCAGACCCTTGCCGCAGATATCGCCGAGGGTCATCACAACGCCGTGGTTCGTTTCTTTCATGGTGAAGAAGTCACCTGCGAGATGACGGACTGCGAAGATCTCGCTCGCGATTTCGAACTCGCCATAACGCACCAACCGCGGCGCACATAAACGACGATGTACCTGCGCCGCTTCAAAGACCGCGGTGTGGAGTTCGGCGTAGTCTTTCTGAAGCGCAGCGAGTCGGACTTCCAAATCTTTTAGATCGGCTTTGCTCGTGCTGCGTCGTTGTGAGTTGTCGAGACGCGAATCGAGAACCAGCCGCGGAGCCAGCACGCCGTTGAATCCTGGGAGAGTCATTGAAGTTCACCTCATCCGACAAACTTATAGCCACTACCATGAACCGTGAGAATGAATCGCGGCTCTTCCGGGTTGGGTTCGAGTTTTTGCCTGAGATGCACGATGTGTGTATCGACGGTGCGGGTGTTCGGATAATTTTCGTAACCCCAAACAGCGTCCAGCAATCGATCGCGACTGAGTGTTTCCGTGGGATGGGCCACGAAGTACGCGAGCAGAGCGAATTCTTTTGCCGAGAGTTCCACTGGTTGACCATCCCGTAGAACTTCATTGCTGCGGATGTTTACTTCAACATCACTGAAGCGATAAACGTCTGAGGCCACATGTGGTGAGACTCGTCGGAGGACAGCCTTCACTCGGGCCATCAACTCGCGAATCGAAAATGGTTTAGTGACGTAGTCGTCAGCACCGAGTTCCAGTCCGACAACTTTGTCGATCTCCTGGCCACGAGCAGTCAGCATGATAATCGGCAGGGAAGGGCGTTTGGCTTTCAACTGCTTGCACACGTCCAGACCACTCATGCGTGGCATCATCACGTCGAGTACTACCAGATCTGGATCGTCAGCAATGGCGCGCTCGAGACCATCAACTCCGTCACCCGCGCTGATCACCTCATAACCTTCGTACTCGAAGTTGTCGCGCAGACCCTGGACCATCGCTGGCTCGTCTTCGACGATCAGGATTCGTATTCGCTTACTGTTTTCTCGCGCCGCGACCTGCGGTGGAGGATCGGAATGCCCCTCGAAGTTACCGCCGTTTGCGTTTCCATTTAGTTTTGCTCGTCTGCTCATGATGTGCTGGTCTCCCATGCGGTTTGATTCACGCGCGGTTGTGCCGTGGGCGGAAGCGGCAATGACATAATGAAGCGACTGCCTCGACCCGGTGTGCTTTCCACGGCGATGTTACCGCCGTGCGCGTGAGTGATGTGACGCACTAACGACAAGCCCAAGCCACTTCCTTTCGTGTTGTGAACGAGCGGATCCCCCGCTCGATAAAACTTCTCAAAGATCTTTGACTGATCACGACGGGCGATGCCGATTCCATGATCGGTCACCTCGAGATTGACGGCGCCGTTGTCGCGATAGAGTTTCACTCCAATAAACTTATCGTCTTTCGAATACTTCAAGGCGTTATTAACCAGGTTCACCAGCGCGCGGGCGATCGCTTCGCGGTCCACGGGCACTGGCGGAAGATTTGGATCGATGCTCTCTTCAAGTGCGAAGCCCTGCTGTTCTATTTGATACCGATACGAGTCGAGCGTATTGCGGACCAGCTCAGCGATATCTGTTTCGCGGAACTCGTATTCCTTGCGACCTGCCTCGATGCGCGAAAAGTCGAGAATGTTGTTAATTAACGAAGTGAGACGTTCACTTTCTTTACGAATGATCCGGTAGTACTGCTGTTTCTTGTCTGGTGTTGTGATTCTTCCCAGTTCGAGTGTCTCTGCATACAGGCGAATCAATGCGAGAGGTGTCCGCAACTCATGCGAAACATTTGAGACGAAGTCGGCCTTTAACTTCGCAAGGGCCATCTCTTTCCCAACGATGTGTTTCGTGAGTATCAATCCTCCGATAATCATCAGCGAGAGTATTCCCAGGATCAAAAAACTACGATGCATCCACGTTTCGCCGAGCTCTTTCACGCTTGTTCCCTGAAACTTGATTCCGATTGCGATGTTGCGGAAGAAGTCATCGAATTTGCGCGAGACTTCTGGTTTGCCATTCCAACCTGTAGTTAAGGCGAGTGGTTTCATCTCGTATCCACCTTCGACATCCGCTGGATAGATGATCATGGCGAGACGGTTACCGGTTCGATCGGTCATCTTCTGGTTAACCGACTCTTCCAGCATCTGCGGGAAGAAAGTGTTCTTTAGGTATTTTGGATCGAAGCTGGCGCCCCCGAGGACCATGCGGTTCTTATCGACATTTGGAAGCACGAAAAGAGCTGTGGCTGTGTATGCCTCTCCTCCGGACCTTTTTATATGTCCGGAGTAAACATTGAATGGCCGGGTCTTCTTGCGCATGCCCTCGATCATTGCCTTGGCTTCGAGAGAAAAATAACTCTTGAAGGATTCCAACTCGTCTTTAATGTAGTGGTCATGCCTAAGCTCAGGTCTGGCCGAGACCACAAAATCCTTCTCATCGAACAGGAAGACATAAGAGAGGCATTGGCACTTCTTCAAGATGAGAGCAAGTTGTCGCTCTTTCTCGTCAGGGTCCAAATTCGGAGAAGGGAATTGATCCCGCACTTCTTCCAATAATGAGTAGGCCTTCTTATTGATTTGTTTCTCGGTGATTGCAAGCATCTCGTGAAAATCGCGATGTATGGATGCCTC
>DATBMP010000033.1:0-15879 GCA_036554845.1 Pyrinomonadaceae bacterium | reverse complement strand
GGCCTTTGTTTGACTGATCAAACCCGCAGTGATCTTCTGTGGCTCCAACAGTCGCTTCTCTTTCATCCACTCATCAGAATGGAACTTGGTTAAATAGTGTTCGCCGGTATCACAGACAATGAAAACCACGATTCCGGATTCGTCGAGGTCCTTCGCGACTTTTAACGCCGCTGCCAGGTTGGTTCCAGTTGAACCGCCGCAGAAGATTCCTTCGTGTCGTCCCAACGACCGCGCCAGATCAAACGATTCACGATCGGTGACATTGATGACTTCATCGACATACTTGATGTGCACGTTTGGTGGCACAATCTCCTGCCCGATTCCTTCGACGAGGTAAGGGGTGGCTTCGACGAGCTTTCCAGTCTCCTTATACGTCTTGAAAACTGAGCCGTATGGATCAGCGCCGATGATCCGGATGTTCGGATTCTTCTCTTTCAAGTAACGCCCCGTACCAGAGATCGTTCCGCCTGTGCCCAGACCCGCAACGAAGTGTGTGATCTTTCCTTCGGTTGCCTCCCAAAGTTCTGGTCCAGTGGTGCGATAGTGCGCTTCGGGATTTGCCGGGTGCGAGTACTGGTCAGGATAGAAAGAGTTTGGGGTCTCTGCGGCGATTCTCTTTGCAGTTGAAACGTAGTGGTCTGGTGTTCCGGGCTTGGCCGACACCGGGGTGATAACGACATCAGCGCCCAAGGCTTTCAGATAGCGCGATTTTTCAACCGACGCTTTGTCGGTCATTACAAAAATACATTTGTAATTTTTGACTGCGGCCGCGAGTGCCAGACCGATACCAGTATTGCCAGATGTCGCTTCTACGATCGTGCCGCCTGGTTTTAACTTCCCTTCCTTCTCAGCCGCTTCGATCATTGAGATGCCGATTCGATCTTTGACCGAGAATCCTGGATTCAGGTTCTCCATCTTTGCCAGCACAGTTGCCTTTATTCCCTGTGTCAATCGGTTGATTCGTACCAACGGGGTGTGGCCGATGAGTGACAGGATGTTCTCGTGGTAGTTCATTTTGTCTCCAAACAGAATCTGATATTTCGCTGATAAAGGTGCGTAGAAAAAAGCGGTGTCGCAGTTTCGCTGCCAGCGCATTCAAAAAAGTCCTTTGGGTACGGCTCTGCCGCACCCTTGCGGTAAGCCTGCGGCTTACCGTTATTCCAACCCAAATATCAAGCTGTTCCTAAATGTTCCATCGTTGACGCATAGCCTTGATCGATGAAGGTTCGGTAAGCCGCAGGCTTACCGCAAGGGTGCGACCGAGCCGGAACTCCAAAAAGGACTTTTTGTGCAAAGCGCTGACAGAGTATTTATCAGAACAAGCTGAGATGTGCTAACGCGCTGTTGGAAAAGGCGATTCTGCCGAGTTCAGAATGGTTCACACATCTTTCTTGCTAACAGTTCGCCTGCAATGCGATGTCCCGCCTGATTCCAATGTCCATTCCCAATCGTCTCACCAAATCCATGCAGGTACACCTTGTTCTGCTCGGCATACTCCTGCAATTCCGGCGCAAGAGTTATCGTCGGAATACTTTCACGACTGCCAAGTTCTTTGATCCGGTTGTCGGGGTAGAAAAGATCAGTGACACCAAACCGTTTCATGAAAAACTCGCGCGCATTCCGATCCGGCAAGACCTGTGGCCCATTACTCAAGGTAACTACGACAAATTTTGCACCGTGATCCTGTACCTCGTCCCGCAGTGCCACGATTAGTTTTTCTGTCACCTGCCATGCGTCATTCCACACTGAATCCTGAGGCTCGATGTAGATAACATTGTCAGTCCCCAACTCTTCCGATCGGGCCACTACATCACTCTTGTTCGCCGGCGTGGGTTGCGCAGTCTCACCCTTCGGCGGTTCCGCCGAACGCGAGCGTTTTTTCCACGACGCCAGCAAAATCTTGAACCCATGATGGGCCTGGTTGATCGTTTGGATCACCCGAGAGTGGTCCCGGATCCATCTACCCAAACGATTGATACGCGATTGTCGCCAGATGAATGATCGCGAATCTTGAAACGAATCATCGAGTACCAACTGGTCATTACTTACCACGTAGTAAGGAATCTCATCGGTCTTCTTCAAAGCTCGAGAATTGTCAACAATGTCATTGTTGGTAGTTACCGTGAGCATCACGATGTCTGGAGAGTAGGTCCAAACTCGTTCACGCAAGGTAATCAGCTGTTGAGCAGTTCCATAGCCCGAGACACCAAAGTTCAGAACTTCAACTCGTTTCCCAGCAAATGCGCCACACTGACTGAGCTTCTCTTCCATGATGGACCAGAAGGCTTGCTCTTTTGACACTTGAAAGGCCTCGGCATACGAGTCACCAAGAACAGCGATTCTGATGGTGTCGCCTGGCTTGGCTCGTTCATGTTCGACATCACGCAGGCCATCACTATTGATTTGGACATAGGCCTCGCCTTCCTTGCGATACCACCCGTGCATTCCAGGACGCAGTGCATAACCCTTTGAGTTGTCAGGCTGATAAAACTCCGGGTAGGTATAACCGATCAATCGCAATCCGATTTCGGCAAGCACGACACCAATAACAATTCCCAAGACGATTAAAGGAAGGTTAGCAAGCAGGCGTCGCGCGCGACCGCGTTTCGTGATGTTCATCTGGTGCTGGAAGTAAAGGGAGTAGCGGATCGGGAGAGCGGACACATGAGATTACATTAGATGGAGTCGTAAGAATTTTCAAAGACCACCAACTGCCAAAGCTGTGAGGAAAACAGTTAAGCCGCGAATTTACTTGGATGACAGGGATAAACCAATCTTGAGATTTGATCAGAGTCATCCGCGTTAATCCGAGGCTAAGTTTCGGTTTCTTCGTTGGTGGTCTTCGGTTCCACGGAGGTTTGCCCTAGAAAGTGACGCCACAGTTGCGAACAGTTAAGGCGTAGCCTCGAAATTTTCGGCGGAGTGGTAAGCCTAAGGCTTACCGCAAGGGATGCGGCAAAGCCGCTTGAACAATTCTCGACTTTTTAGGCAGATCCGTTCCGAGGCTTTACTGCACCGCTGGAAATTCAAGTGACAGCAGATAAATCACCGTCGCTTTTGAATTTTGACCCTTGGCAACCAACCGATAACCACCCTGGCCCGTCTCTACGTTCCAGATAGCTTCCGATTGTGTTGCGTCGGTGGCCTTCGCGAGTTTTCCCAACCTGGCAAAGTCGATCTCTTTTCCAGGTCGAACGAAGGCACTGATCCAAACAGCCCTGCCCATGGCGTTAGTCTTGAACGCCAGTGTCGCAAAGTCAGTCTCTCTTAGAGTCCAGGCTTCCTTGCGTCCACCCTCGCGCGTATCGCGTCCACCTCCAGTACCAAGTTGAGTGAGTCTTGATCTCGCCTCTTCAAGAGTGGTCCCAATACCGATCCCTAACAACTGAGACGCAGTCTGATCCTTATCACCGCCTGTTGCAGCAGCGGTTTGGGCTGTCCCAGAGACGGGGAGCAACTGAATCAACAGACAACAGAACAAGATTGGACCAATGCGCGTCCTTAGTAGCTTCGCTAATGCTTTCTTCATGATCTCCTCTCAACAAACTTCGCGTTTACTCTTTGCCAATTTAAAGTGCCGAGCTTGCTAGAAACTATGTGGAAACTCGATTCTCAAAGGCATGTTGTCCCTGCTTTACACAAAAAGTCCTTTCCCGCTGTCGCGGCTTGCCGCATCCCTTGCGGTAAGCCCTTTGGCTTACCGAAATGCGCCATCGGTAATTTGGCTATGCCTGAAAATTCGCACATTTGAGGCGTAGCCTCGACAAAGATTAGTTTGAGCAGGCGGTAAGCCAAGGCTTACCGCAAGGGATGCGGCAAGCCGCGACCGGGCGCTGATTGCCGCGTAGCGATTAAAGAACGAAGCGAACTCGAAATAAACTGAGCACGCACAGACTCCCTTCACTTATGAAATTGAATGTTCCCCTGCGTTAGTACTCCTTCGCGCACCGATTGAACTGCCCCGCCGATCGTAATCTTGAAGCGGTCGTTCGTTGAAGGCTCGCCATTGTCTTCAACTTCAACTGTAAACATCACTCGCTGTCCATTCACAGTCGCTTCACCGCTGAAGATCACTTTGGTGTTTGAGATCCGTGTGAAGCCAGTGATTCTGTCTGACGCGAAATCGATGTTCTGTTCCTTGTCCTTGTATTTCAGCCGGCCACTTGGCAGATCGTCGGCGTTAATCTCAAAACTGACTGTCTTGCCGAGAATCTTCCCGCTCCCGGTAACTCTAAACGTGCGTCCATTGTGTCCGCCGCCACCTCCGCCACCACCAGGATTGCCACCTACGCATTGTTCAATCGTGAAGAGCGTGCCGCCGCGGGTGATATCGGTCTTGGCATTCGTTCCCGTAGTAAAAGTCTGACCGCGCAATCCGGTGAGGATCGAACCATTACCGATGGCTGGTCCTCTCGTCACGAACTGATTGAGCTTGCTTGCCGACACTTTGATTGTGATCGTTCTGTTCGCCGCGTTGAAGCTGCCTGAATCGGCGTCACCTCTTGTGGTATAGGCAAGCGTGCCATCGGATAATCGTTGTACCGTGCCAAATGTGAACTGGTTCGGTGAGGCAAAGGGCTCAGTTGTAATCGTTGCAGGAGTCTGGGCACGTACGAAGAACTGATCACCGCGATCTGAAATTCCAAAACTGTAATCCTTTGTAGGACTCAGCCTTGAATCGGGCGCGTTGGCTGCAAAGTTCATCCGCCAGTTTGATCCTGGCGGCACGAGCAATAGATCAGACACTTTCATCGTCGCCACAATCACCGGCCCACTCGCCGTGCTTTCGCACGAGTATTTCACCGAAAGAATATCGAGCGCGTCGTTCAGTGGTAACACTCCCAACAACCCAATCTGCACGTCTTGCGCAAAGTCTGTTACCTGTGCGCCATCGGGAGGTGTGAGAGACACCGGCGGCAAACCCGCACCTTCAACAGGAGCTGGGACGTTTGTCGCTCCTTCGTTGTTGATGCTCGGCCCACCGATCTGGCGTGTTACGTACGTGTGGCCGTCATAGTCGTTGTGATCATCGGTGTAACTTATGACTGCCGCACCGGTCGGATCGAAAGAGACCTGGAAATAGTCGATCAAGTTGCGATTGGCAGTACCGAGTGTTCCACCGGTCGAGATATTGCTGGCGTGAATGATGTGATCGCTCGCCGTGACTTGCCGAAACGTCGGCACTTCAGCATCCGCGTCGAAGCTTTGCGCGTAGAAAACTTGCCAGTCCGCGTCGTCGTTGTTTACTGCCGCCGAACTTCCATACCACACAACGCCCACTGAGCCTGGTGTTGGTCCAGTCTCGAGCCAGGGAAACAGAGTGGTGCGGGAGTTTGTGCCGTCACTAACGCGAACGCGATTGCTCCACGTTCTACCACCGTCAATCGAATGTCTGAGGAAAGTTTTGAATCCGTTCGAGTAGATGACGTACGCGGTTCCCACCTCTTCCTGTAAGCCGGTTTCTGGATTCAGCCACTTACGACCGTCATCAGCAACTCTCACCACAAAGAAAATGTTTGCAGCGTTCTCATTAAGGTCGCTGACCTGCGTGCACGTATAGGCAGAGGGCGCAACCGAAGGTGATGCCGGCCTACCAACACAGACGCTACCCGTGCTGCCACTGACGTACACCGCACCGGAAGCCTGATGCACATCCAGGTAACCAACTTGCCCGATCGTTCCTACCACGGTCGCTGGTCCATAAGTGAAGCCACCATCATCGGACCGTTGGACCATTGCGATAGTCGGCGCGATGGTGCGGTAAAGCAGGTAGACAGTGTTCTTTCCATAGAATTCCAACCACTGTCGATCATCTACCGGAACCCCACCCGTCGCATTGCCGAGCGGATTGAGTTGAAAAGTTTGACCGCTGTCGAGAGATTTGCCTGTTGAGATATTCGCAGCGACGAGACTGGAATAGGCCAGCACAGGTGGCGCCGCAGGATCGTTCTTGTCAAAGCCAACCGCTAGATCGACGTCGCCACCACCATCGGCACCGAGTGCTGTGGCTGTGCTTTGAGTAAACGAATCGGGTTGACCTCGATAAATCGGATTACGCATGTAGGGATCATAAGTTGGACTGCCTGGACGCAAATCGAAGTACCAGAGGTCAACACCGGCAGGCACGCCACGGATTGCGGATGTGTAGTGATTACCAAACTTATCGGTGCGGCTACTTGGCTCGCCATCGCGACGAGCCACCGGAGCCTTAACGGTCACGTTCGGACTGAAGGTGATGCCGTCCTTTATATAGTTCGCTCTCCTGCCGGGAGGCTCTGGGCCAACGCTCGCTGTTCCGATGAACGGATCTCCAGGGGCTACCGAGAAACTGACTAACCTGACCAGATAAACACCGGTGCCAGTGGAGCTGGGATCGATGCTGCCGGCTTCCTGGGTACTGGGCGCGCCATTGCCATCCTGCGAAACAACCGGACCATCACAGGGACCGTTGGTGGGACAGCTCGCTCCTTTATGAATGTAGAGATCGTAATCGTTTGCCGGGTTGGTCCAGTTGATGCTGATGTTAACTACTTTGCCGGCCCATTCTTCTTCGGTGCCTGACAACGTTAACTTGAACGTATCGCAGTTGACGCCTTCGACGCAGGAGGTTTCGTTGGCACACGCGCCGCCATTGATAGGTCCTTGCCAGGTGACGTTTGGACCAGTTGGGCCGATCGTAGCGGCCGCTGGATTGGCGGCCTCAGTGCCTGGCGGCGAAATGAAGGTCGTGAGGACTAGAGAGACGGCAATAACAAATGCACTAATTAGACGAACATCAAGATGGCACGCGGTAATCACTTTCGAGCTACTCTGGCTGGAGCTCACTGCTACCTGTTGCTCACTACACTGATTCGACCTCCTCACCGTCTTGTTCCGTCTGAAAACATGATCTTTAAAAAACAAAATTCTTTTGGCGGCCCTTAATGACTCGCCAGGTTGCGAGATCACGATTTCGATACTCCGAATAATCGTTCCAATCGTCGATAGATTCTTCTTACGACCAAACATCTCAAACCCTCCAAGTTTGTATTCGCCTCTCGCAGCTCTGCGTCCGGGTTGTGGACCAACTCTCTCGCATCAGGGAGTTCGATCTCGTCGGGGGCGGGGACCGCTTGCGTTGGGGGGAGTCCAGCGTTGTTTGGGAACTGTTAACCGCGACCGCTGGAGGAAATGATCCTACTGACCTCTCCGGGTCGACTAGCGAGGACTGAATCGGGCTCAGAGAGTGTTTCGAAATTAACGGAAACGCTCCAACTCAAAAGGGGAAGTGTGATTCTCTACACGCAACTTGAGAAATTCTTGAGTTTTAAAACCCTGTTTTGCTGAGGAAGGGTTGACCGTGACAACGGCGATAAAACTCGCCCCCCCTCGCGGAGCCTAAGCGTATCGCCGTAAACAAAGTGCGGGAAGATCTTCAGGCTGGAAAAGTGAAATGGGCATCAAGAAGCAAACCGTCGTGGGATCGGTTTCGAGATGAATCTCGGCAGCCGACATTCTCCTCCTTATCAATAGCGTGTTTTGTCCCAACCAGATCTCTTAAGGGTAAGTGCGGGCCCAAGTTTCTGCGGTACTTGGGTTGGTGAGAACGATTCGGTAAAACCGGGATTGGCGATTGTTGATAACTTGCCTTGATAGAGCGTCATGTTTGATCCAAGGTGGCTTCCAACTGTTCGACGTCGGCGAGGTCCTGGAGCCGTGCCGCAGCCTTCTTATTGTCGATCAAGTGTTGACGGGAAATTACAAATGCCGGAACGCCACCAAACTTGGTCCTAAAGCGATCCGGCCAGGCCACTGCGAACTCAACGCCGTCGATCTCTGTGATGATGTCAATACGCAAGGGAGGGATGCCAATCTGGAAGACTGTTCCTGGGTTGCTCAAGTCGTCCGCGGTTAGGTCTCCTGATGGTGCACCAAATTCCGAGATCGCCTGCAACACCTTCCGAGCGTTTTTTTCATTCGCTCGAATCCACACATCGAGATCTTTAGTGGCGCGCACATGACCATAGGCGGCCAGAGCGTGTGCCCCAACAACCAGATACTCAACGCCGTTTGCGTTGAACGCTAGTAACAGTTCGCTGAATCGCGGTTCATCCTCAAACTTGTCATTCCAGGCCAGGCAAAGCTTGGTAAGCGTCCACACTGCCTCGATTCGCTCCGCTGGGGAAACACCAATCCATTCGTTGCGTCCCGGCTCCGAGTTCCGCCCTCGAATAGTTCTGACACTCACTTGTTCCTGAGGAAGAGTTTCGGACACGATGCGAAATTATAACATGCAGATGGTAGGGTCCAGATTTGGATAGTAATCCCTTTCCTCGGCAGATCGTTGGAGGATTAGCCAGCGATTGTCGATCAACTCAAGAGGATCGCTACGTTTCAATGGACCGCCGAACTAAAGGTGGTTGACCAATTTTGTAGGGGCGGTCCTCCGTGCCACGGAGCCTACAAATTAGGACACTGCGTTAGCTCGAATGACCATCGTGCAGCTCTGTGATATGGTTTAACCATTCCTGCTTGGCCAATCAACGTAAATGAAGTTTTGTTGTTCAGAGTGCAAGCGTCAGCTCCGGTTAGTAAGGGGGGTTGTACTTTTGCGTACCGGGATAGTTGCCCTCACCACACTGTCCGGCTTGGTCTCACTGCCTGTGTATGCACAGCAGCCCGATGCGACCGCACCCGTCGTGGTTCAGCCCGGTGCTCCCGGCCAGCCAACCCGCGCGCTGCCACCGTCGACCCGGGCCAAACTTCCACCACTTTCCCCGGCAGATGTTCGTTTCATGCAGGACATGATCAGGCATCATGCGCAAGCGGTTGAGATGACAGCGCTCATCGAATCGCATACTGACAATAAAACTCTTCGATCGCTGGGAGCACGGATCAGCAGCTCGCAGTCAGACGAAATCAAGTTCATGAAACGATGGCTGGAGGCGCGCGACCAACCGATCTCGCCAAAGATGCACGACATGCCCGGCATGGATATGTCTAACCATTCGATGCTTATGCCGGGGATGCTTACCCCAGAGCAGATGGAAGCACTCAGAAATGCGAAGGGCGAGGATTTCGACAAGCTCTTCCTAAAGGGAATGATTCAGCACCACAACGGCGCCTTGATTATGGTAAAGGACTTGTTCGACACCGCGGGTGCCGGGCAGGATGCTGAATTGTTCAACTTCGTGACCGACGTTGACAGTGGCCAACGTGCAGAGATCAGGATTATGCAAACCATGCTTGGAGTGGAGAAACAATGAACCGAGTACAAATCATAGCTTTCCGATTCTTTATTGCTTGTGTGCTTCTCTGTTCTGGTTTTGCAACGCGGCTGCAAGCACAAAACCCCACACCGTCGCCGGAGCCAACGACCACGCAGGAAGTTAAATCGGCTGACCAGAAAGAGGCACCAAATCCATTCGCGCCTGAACCGGCAGCTCCATTACCAGCCGGCATGACAGGATCAGACGCAAACGATCCGCGTGCGAAGTTGTCGCCAGGAATGTATGACGCAGGTGAGGCATCGCTGGGACTCAAACATATTCTGCTGCTGAAGAAACCTGAAGCGTTTCGACTAGGATCCGCCGATCTGGAGGATCCGAAAGTGAAGAAGACTCTTGGTCTGCTCGGAGTCGATACCTCCAAGACCTCGAAGCCGGTGCAGGTGGTCATGGCGGAGCTCGGTTTTGGAAACTCAGACATAGCATTTCAAGGCAATCACCTTTTCATGGGCAACTACTATGGCCTCAATATCTATGACATATCCAATCCGGCCAAAGCCACTTTGTTGACCTCGATAGTTTGCCCGGGTGGACAGGGCGATCCGTCCGTCTACAAGAATCTGCTTTTTATGTCAGTGGAGGCGACCAACGGTCGTTTGGATTGTGGCACCGAAGGTTTCCCGTCAGAGCCCAAGCCACCCGCAGCACAACCCGGCCAATCAGAAAAGGACAAGAAACCAACTTTGCCGGCAGCTCAAAAAGATCGTTTCCGCGGTGTGAGAATTTTCGATATTAGTGACGTAAAGAATCCGAAGCAGGTGGCTGCGGTGCAAACTTGTCGCGGTTCACACACGCATACGCTGGTGGTGGATCCCAATGATAAAGAGAACGTTTACATCTACGTTTCCGGGACCTCTTTTGTCCGGCAAAGCGAAGAGCTAGCAGGATGCTCAGGCGAACCACCGGACAAAGATCCAAACACGGCGCTGTTTCGCATCGATGTGATCAAGGTGCCGCTCGCTAGACCACAAGATGCGAAGGTGGTTTCGACTCCTCGGGTGTTCATGGATCCGCGGACTGGTGCGCTGAACGCCTTAAGCAGCGGTGGAACACATGGAAAGAACGGAATGGAAAAGGCCCAGGACAGCAATCAATGTCACGACATAACCGTGTACTCCAAGATTGGTTTGGCGGCAGGCGCTTGCTCAGGCAATGGAATCTTGTTGGACATCAAAGACCCAGTGCAGCCAAAGCGCCTTGATGCGGTAAATGATCCGAACTATGCGTACTGGCACTCAGCCTCGTTTTCCAACGACGGGACGAAAGTCGTGTTCACCGATGAATGGGGCGGAGGATCGGGCGCGCGCTGCCGCGCAAACGATCCGAACAAATGGGGCGCAGACGCGATCTTCAACCTGAAAGATAACAAACTGACCTTCGCGAGCTACTACAAGTTGCCGGCGGCGCAGGGTGACAGCGAGAACTGTGTGGCCCACAACGGTTCGCTCATTCCGGTTCCCGGCCGCGACCTTAAAGTACAAGCCTGGTATCAGGGTGGCATCTCAGTCATGGACTTTACCGACGCAGAGCATCCTGTTGAGATCGCCTATTTCGACCGCGGACCGATTGATCCAAACATATTACTGCTGGGTGGTCATTGGTCCGCCTACTGGTACAACGGTCACATCTACGCATCGGAGATCGCCCGCGGCTTGGACATTTTTAAGCTGACGCCGTCAAAGTTTTTGACCCAGAACGAGATCGACGCTGCCGAAGCGGTTCGTGTTGCTGAACTCAATGTGCAGAACCAGGAAAGATTCGAGTGGCCACGCACGTTGGTCGTGGCGAAGGCATACGTAGATCAGTTGGAGCGATCGCAGGCTCTTCCCGCTGATCGAATTGCTTCTCTTCGGCAAGCGATTGGAAAGGCCGAGACTTCGAGCAAAGAGCGCGGAAAGCTCAAAGGGCTCGCACCGTCGTTGGAGAGTGCCGCCCAGACGACGAGTGCAGCAGACTCTTCCCGGCTGCGTGGTCTTGCGGAAATCCTGAAGCGACCTGTGCTTTGATCGTTGCAAACGGTTTTTGGTCAACACAGAGACTCTGCGGCTGTGGTCGTGTCCATAGTCTCGCTGCCACTCGGCCGTTTACCACAGCGACGCAGACGGCCTGAGATCTCACTAGCCCCAACTAACAACGTTGCCTGATGCTATCAACAGTTATGTAGCCGGCTACGTCAATTCTTCAGGACAAGCCTGCAGCGCGAGAGTCACGGCGGAGTTGAACGAGAGGGAGCGTCCTTTATTAATAGTATCGGTCAGAGTGGATTCGGGTAGAGCTTTCCTGGCAGCGTCGATGTAGCGGTCGAGTAAGTTGTCCCAGAAGCGAATGTGAATGTCGGCGCCGACTCGATCCCATTCCGCTTTCGCAGCCTCAGCGAGTAGTACTCCCTGCGTTACCTGAGTCAGGCCAGGTCGCGACTTCGCGGCTCCTAAGCCGGCCGACGTTGATACTTCTAAGCGTGTGGACGTTGGCACTCCCATCTCCAAGAGCTTCTCGACTCCCAGCCCTGCGAGCGACATCGCCACACCCTGCACTTCAAAACTCGTCTCGATCTGATCGCCGAGCTCTTGTGCAACAAGTAGGCTACGCTTGTAGAGTTCAAGACTCTCGGTGCACTTGCCTTCGATCAGTGCGCAGTCAGCAAGAAAATGCCAACCGAAATGCTCGCTGGTTTTGTCGTTGTGCGCCTCAGAAAAACGGATAATCTCGAAAGCCATAGGTCGCGCCGCTTCAACTTCGGATAACGCGACGAGCGCTTGAGCCAGGCCCACTTTGGCGCGATTGATGGCGATTGGATCGCCCCCAGCTTCTTGCAATCGGAGACATTCTTCAAATGTCGCTTTTGCTTGTTCGTCTTCGCCGGCGAGAAACTGTGCATATCCGATGCCTTCTAGTGCGAACGCGATCTCACGCTCATCTCCCAATTCGCGCCATATCGCGATTGCTTCGTGCATCAAGGACTCAGCTGTCACCGGGTCGCCTTGCAACCGTAGCATGTGAGCTGCGCCAAAAAGGGCGCGGGCGCGAGCGGCAGAATGCGAGTCAGGAGGCAGACCGTGGGAGGTTGAGTCCATTGCCGACTCGCTCCTGCCTTCTGTTCCGAGGGATAAGGCTGCGGTTAAATGCTCACGTCCTTCGCGCAGATGGGAATGTACTTGCCAGAACCATGCGAGCGCACCTACGAGATCGAGATATTTCTCAGGCTCATTGCTGCGAGCGAATTCGAGCGCCGTGCGAAGATTATCGATCTCAGATTCGAGCGCCGTGGCCCAACTCTGCTCTCGACTAATTCTTTCTGCATACGCGCGCTCTGCTATATCGAGGAAGGCTTGTAGATGTTGTTTGCGAACAGTGTCTGCTTCCTGTGCTTCTATCAAGCGCTGAAAAGCAAATTCGCGGACAGTATCGAGCATCGAGTAGCGTCGTTGTCCATCGTGATCGGAACCCGCTACGACGAGTGATTTGTCGATTAGGTGTGTCAGAAGGTCGACTATCTGCAAATCATCCAGGCGCTCTGAGCATAAGGCAACAACAAGGTCCAAGGTACAGCCGCCTGCAAAGACCGAAAGTAAACGAAGGAGGCGCTGCTCGTCAGGTGAGAGTTGCTCGTAGCTCCACCGAATTGCTGCTTGCATAGTTTGGTGTCGCGGAAGAGCTGTGCGACCTTCAGTGGTCAACAGTCGAAACCGGTCATCAAGTTTTTGACGGATTTGAGAAACAGATAACACTCTGACACGTGCTGCTGCCAGTTCGATGGCGAGAGGAATGCCATCCAGGCGCCGACAGATTTCTGCGAGGTCCGAGGCGTTCCGATCGTTGATCTGAAAGTCGCTTTGCGCGAGTTGAGCGCGATCGATGAACAACTTAACGGCATCACTTGAAGCGATGGCCGTCGGTTTCGTTTCAGCAACAGGAATCGTCAACGGACGCAGCGAGAACACTTTCTCTCCACTGACACCTAACACCTCACGACTCGTTGCGACAACGCGTAAATCGCTCTCGACGTTCAGCAGTTGATCTACCAGTGTCGCGGTTGCGGCGACCAGATGCTCGCAGTTATCGAGCAGCAACAATATTTTCTTGTTGCTTAACCGAGTGAGCAGGCTATCTATTAGATCTTTATCAGCATCCTGACGCACGCCAAGGGTTTGAGCGACAGTGTCGACAACTCTACTTTCTTCGGTCAGCGGTGAGAGATCGACCAAGTAGACGCCGTCGGGAAAAGAAGGTGGCCCCGGCGGGACACCTGTGCAGAAGTGTTCGCCAATCTTAATCGCAAGACGCGTTTTGCCACCCCCGCCGAGACCGGTCACGGTGAGAAGTCGACTCGATTGAAGAAGGTTTAGACATTCTCGCAACTCTACCTCGCGACCGATGAATCTCGTGCGCTCTTTGGAAAGATTGGTTGGAATGGTGCTGGTTCTACTTTTAAGTTCAACTGTCTGGGCGGAACTCCAGTCGGTTTTAAGTGCGTTCACAAACTCAGCAACCGACGCGAAGCGATCAGCAGGGCGTTTGGCAAGTGCCTTTTCTAATGCGCGTGAAATGTTGATTGGAGTGTCCACGCGAAATTCTGTGACTGAGCTAGGCGCAACTGAAAGATGTTGTTGAATAAGAGAATACGGCGCCCCTACAAATGGCGGGCGACCCGCGAGCATTTCAAAAAGAACACAGCCAAGGCTGTAAAGGTCCGCTCGCCCGTCGATCTCACCTGTGGCTTGAATCTGTTCCGGTGACATGTAAGCTGGTGTGCCAACAGTTGTACCTTCCATTGTTAACGCTGGTGCGTTTTCGCCAGAGGTTAATCGGGCAATGCCAAAATCAGTAACGAGGGCGATTCCCTCCGACAGCAGGATGTTTTCCGGTTTGATGTCGCGATGGACCAGACCCTGATCGTGTGCATACTGAAGCGCACTCGCAACCTCCGATGCCAGTCGTACTGCTTCGTCAACCGGCAAAAATATTTCGCGCTTCAACCGTCCACGCAATGACTCTCCAGACACGTAAGGCATGACGTAGTAAGGCTGCTCATTGGCGATGCCAGAGTCGTACAGCGGAACAACATGCGGGTGTGTGAGACGCGCTGCAATTTCAATCTCGCGTCGAAATCGCTGATTACCAGCAGTTGCAGCAAGACTGCGGCTCATCAGTTTGATGGCCACGGGACGATCGTGTCGTAGATCGTGTGCAAGATAAACCGTGGCCATGCCACCCTCGCCGAGAAACCGGCGAATCTCGTAGTGGTCGAACCGTGCTCCTGGTTCATAGGAAGATGGCATGCGGGTTTTCTTTTATATGTTTTCCAGCGATTTTTCTAGCCGACATCTAGCCAAAGTCTACACCGCTCGATCCGCTGAAGATCTCGCCTACGCGTCCGGGATGCAGCGAAAGAGTCGGATATTACGATTAGAGAGATCGTAATCATTGGCTTTCGTTTGGGGTCCGCGCAAACCATTTTCGGTGTCACGCGTGTGTGGCTGCGTCGACTTCCGCGCAAGGGCTTTGCCTCAAAAGTCGATGAAGCGATTCAAATGGGTAACGGGCGGGGGCAAGCCACCCTTCCTGACCTGTTATTTCCTCAGAGATCACTCAATCAATAACAAGTCAGGAAGGGTGGCTTGCCCCGCTCTTCATTCTAAGCGTCGTCTTTTACTTTTGAGGCAAGGCCCCGCGCAAGGATCCTCACGAACTGGCCCAGTATTAGCGACCGGAAACGAAGCAATGTTAAAGGATCTTTTTCTCGATCTGGCGGTGATCGCGGTTGTGAAGAAGCGTTCCTCACCCAGGCACCTCGCTACTGTGATGGGAGCGGGAGGGACTACTTGCCGAGATACCTGCGCCGTGACAGTCCTTACCAAACGACGACGGCAATCACCAGAGACCGATGGTGGGAAGAAGAAGGCGTGACCTTGCAGGAAGCTCCTTCATGCGGAAGCGACGAAATATAGTTGAACTTAATCTGCTCCTGTCAGCAGGAATCGTTTGCTGAGTAGCGAAATTTTCCTCGGACTTTGCGGCCCATCACCCGAATCTTATCCACTCTAGCTTGTCGATCTCCGCATTTTGCCAAGTTGGTTGCTAGGCACATTCTTTGCCCGAACGATTCGTGTTAACTAATTGATGAGGCCCAATCTCGCCTTATCCATGTTGCAATGGAGGTAGACAATGACTTTAGAGAAGGTGCTTGAGAACCAGGGAGTGTTGTTGGCCAACCAGGAAAGGATCCTCACAAACCAGGGCCAGATACTCGAGAACCAAACCAAACTCGATCGGGTGCTAGAGAATCAAGCACGTATCGAGAAACGGCAAGAGCAAATCTTGTCGAACCAGGAAAGAATCCTGGCCGCGACTTCAAAAACGGCTGTTCAGACCGCCTGAAAGCACACGCGCATGATCGCAAGTGCATAGACCATCTGGGGAGCGGATCTTTTCAACCGCTCCCTACCGCAACCTGTCATCCCTCAGTTTACAAGTAATACTCACCACGAAACTTCAGCCGACACGTGCAGTCTTGACTCCGTCTAAAGCTATGACTCACTCGAGCAGTACAATTGGTCTTCGCCCGCACCCGCCTGGATTGAGCGAAGTCTTCTCGGATTGAGCGAAGTCTTTA
>DATBMP010000030.1:0-6819 GCA_036554845.1 Pyrinomonadaceae bacterium | reverse complement strand
CGCCCAACGTGCGGTCAGTTGGGAACTGCGCTGCGTCTCTTCAAATGAAGCATTCCCCGGCGCGCATTCGTCGAACACCATCACGATGTCGGACCCGAGCGCGGCCTGGACCTCCATCGAAACTTCAGGAGAAAGAAACTGCAGACTCCCATCGATGTGCGACCGGAATTGCGTTCCTTCCTCTGTGATCTTTCGTAGCGTCCCTAAACTCCAAACCTGAAAACCTCCAGAGTCAGTTAAAAGCGGACGGTCCCAGCCAATAAATCGATGGAGTCCGCCAACTTTTTTGATCGTGTCTATACCCGGACGTAGCCAAAGGTGGTAGGTGTTCCCGAGGATGATGCGTGCATCTAGCTCTTCCGATTCGAGGTCTTCAAAGCGAACGCCCTTGACAGTTCCGGCCGTGCCCACTGGCATGAAAACAGGAGTTTCGATAACACCGCGCCGTGTTTGCAAAGATCCGGTGCGCGCCTCACCGTCTTGCGAAGTCAGATCGAATCGAAAGGGAGGAAGCATGACGTTCAGTTCTGGCTTGCCTGCGAGGACCGATTGCGCTTCTTGTGTTTCTCAATGATCCGGAGAGGGGTCGCGAAAAAATCGAACTCTTCCCGGAGGCGGTTCTGTAGATGTCGCTCATAAGAGAAGTGCAGACCCGGTTTGCCGCCGGCTGTGAAAACAACGAAGGTCGGTGGCCGGATACCCGCTTGCGTGATGTACTGAACGTGAAGCCGCGAAACTCCTCCTTTGACTGGCGCCGGCGTAACACCACCCCGAGGTTGGGCAATCGCTCGTTCAAAAAAGGAGTTTAGCTGTGAAGTGGGGATGCGCCGGTTGCGGGCTTCATTCGCCCGGATCGCAAGCGGCAATAAATTAAAGATCCTTTGCCCGGTAAGCGCAGAAATCATCACCACAGGTGCCCATTCGAGAAACTTCATGCGATCTCGGACCCTTCGCTCAAACTCCGCGGCCGTTCCAGTTTCCTTTCCTTCGAGCGCATCCCACTTATTTACGGCCAGTAAGATCGAACATCCAGCATCAAGAGCATAACCAGCGATGTGCGCATCAAGTGCGGTGGGTCCCTCGAGCGCATCGATCAGCACGACCGCAACATCTGCTCGTTCCAAACTGCGGCGCGCCATCACGACAGAAAGCTTTTCAGCCATCTCGTCGGTCTTTCCTTTACGACGAATCCCTGCCGTATCAATTATTCGGAATGTCTGGTCCTGTGTCCGTAACACGGTGTCAATAGAATCGCGCGTAGTCCCTGCGATCGGCGAAACGATCATCCGCTCTTCGCCCAACATGCGATTGAGCAAGGAGGACTTACCAACGTTGGGTCTTCCTACGATCGCTAATCGCAGCTCTCGCGCCGCTTGAATCTCATCTTCAACGCGCGGGGCTGAATCGGTCTTCAGATGATCGGTCAGACTATCAAGCAGTTCGCCGAGGCCAATACCTTGTTCGGCCGAAATCGGAAAGACTTCCTCAAATCCGAACTTGTAGAACTCGTTGACATCATCAGCCAACCGGTTGGCATCGACCTTATTCGCAACAACAAAGATTCGCTTCCCTGTGGTCCGCAGCAGGGCTGCCAACTCTTCATCCAGAGGAGTTATCCCCTTGCGCGCATCGACCACCCACAGCAATGCTTCCGCTTCACCGATAGCCAAACCCGCCTGCTTCAAGATGTTGGCGGGGATCACTGCATCGTCGTCCGGAACAATCCCGCCAGTGTCAACAATTGAGAATCGTTCGCCCGACCATTCAACCTCTCCATAGATGCGGTCGCGAGTTATGCCAGGCTGATCACCAACAATCGCCTTACGCTCACCCGTAAGGCGATTGAATATGGTCGACTTTCCCACATTGGGTCTTCCAATGATCGCCACTAGTGGCAACTGGCGTTTCGTCTCAATCGGGCTTTCAGGCATATCTGGAGATGGTCCACGTCTCTTGCTGTTCAATTTTGATCGATTAATACAAAGTTAGGCTATTCAACTGCGTTTGCCAACTGACGTTACTTGCAAGAACACCCCCAAAAAACTTTACAACTCAAAGATTGACTTAACGGCCATTTAGTCATAGAAAAACCGCTGCCCGTAAAAAGCGCGACCTCCCCGAACTCAATGCCTGTAAAGCTAAAGCCGTTATGGCGATGCCCGAAATGTGGCGAGCAGTTTGTTACGAAGAATCTATGGCACTCGTGTGGAAAATTTGGTGTGACCGAACTCTTCTCAAAAAGCGAGCCACACGTGTTCGAACTATTCAAGAAGTTTTCACAGGTGGTCAGATCTTGTGGTCCATCGAAGATGATTCCGCAGAAGACTCGGGCAGTGTTTATGGTGCGGATGCGCTTTGCGGCCTGCTATCCCAGAAAGAAATACCTGCAGTGCACAGTAGTCTTACGACGTTCTATTAGTACGCCTCGAATATACAAAACCGATGAGTACTCGCCTCAATGCTTTGTTCACTACTTTCGGATTTATTCCGAGCAAGATCTCGATCAGGAGGTACAAAGTTGGCTGTGTGAGTCTTATGAGGTGGGTTTGCAAAAACACTTGCTCGAATGATCGTTCGAGTTCAACAACATTGGAATGGAGCATCAAATGTCCGAGAAAAATTTCGGTCTCTCCGCAATAACTCAAATTGCAGTCAACGCTCACGATATCGAACGTGCTACCGCCTTCTATCGCGACACCTTAGGAATGAAGTTTCTTTTTGAAGCGCCACCCAAGTTGTCGTTCTTTGACTGTAATGGAATTCGGCTGATGCTTACCTCTCCCGATAAGCCGGAATTTGATCATCCGAGTTCGATCATCTACTTCGACGTAGATGATATTAATGAAGCTACTGACACGCTGACGAAGCGTGGTGTCGTATTTGAAGAACAACCTGCGTTTGTCGCCAACATGGGGAGCTACGATCTGTGGCTCGCAGCCTTCCGGGATTCGGAGAATAACTTGCTCGCACTGATGAGCAGTGTTCCTCATTGAAGCTTTATGGCGCACTTAACGATTAGATGCTGTCCGATCTGTCCCGAAAAGAGGATCGTGGCCTCCCGAGTTGCAGCCAGACTGCAGCAAGAAGATTCGATAACAGTCGAGCGAGTGTACGGCGGGCTGGGTGAGCTGACTGTTCTCTTCAAAGGGCGAGCCATTTACCAGGCGAATCGTCTTTGGTATGACAGAACAAACAAAGTCGTCGACCAGGTACGCGCAGCATTAAGTACAGTACAGACCACCAGCGATCTCTAAACAGACCTACCTTGCCAGGAGACACAAATGAAACGTAGGGACTTTCTACAGACCAGCGGATTGGGGTGTGCATTAGCCCTGACGAACCCGACGCTTGCATTCTCCGCGACTGGTAAATCCCTCGCTGCACCACCACCGGCTTCCGAACTTGATGAAGTTGGCATACGAGAACTTCAGGCTCATCTAACTTCAGGCAAGTACAGTTCGAAGGAATTGGTAAAGAAATACCTGGATCGAATTGAAGAGATCGACAAACGTGGTCCAAAAATAAATTCCGTAATCGAACTCAATCCAGATGCAATGGCGATTGCCGAAGCTCTCGATCGTGAACGCAAGGACAAAGGCGCACGTGGGCCCCTGCACGGAATTCCGCTTCTTATAAAGGACAACATCGATACCGCTGATCGCATGATGACCACGGCCGGTTCACTTGCATTGGTTGGCGCTAAACCCCGGCAGGATGCATTCATCGTTAGGCGGCTTCGGGATGCCGGGGCCGTGATTATGGGAAAGACAAACCTTAGCGAATGGGCCAACTTCAGATCATCGAAATCTTCCAGCGGCTGGAGTGGTCGCGGTGGTCAAACAAAGAACCCGTACGCACTGGATCGAAATCCCTGCGGTTCGAGTTCAGGGTCCGGCAGCGCAGCTTCTGCAAACCTGTGTGCGGCGGCCATCGGCACAGAAACCGACGGTTCGATCGTCTGCCCTTCTTCAGCCAACTCACTGGTGGGGATAAAACCAACGCTGGGACTGGTCAGTCGATCCGGAATCATTCCCATCGCACACAGCCAGGACACTGCTGGCCCAATGGCGCGTACGGTTAGCGACGCGGCGATCCTGCTTGGGGCTCTAACCGGAGAAGATCCGCGTGATGCTTTAACAAGTACGGGACGGGGAAAGGGTTACACCGATTACACGCAGTTTCTCAATAAAGATGGGTTGCGTGGTGCGCGCATCGGTGTGGCTCGAAAACATTTCGGCTTCAACGATCATGTCGATAAGGTCATGACGAATCTCATCGCAGAAATCAAAAAATTAGGAGCGGTGATCGTCGATCCTGCCGACATCCCTTCTTCAGGAAAGTTTGATGACTCAGAATTTGAGGTGCTGCTCTTCGAATTCAAGGCCGACTTGAACTCGTATCTCGCCGGACTTGGACCAACTGCTCCAGTGCGATCTTTAAAGGAGATCATCGCGTTCAATGAAAAGCATCGCGATCGTGAAATGCCCTACTTCGGTCAGGACATCATGATCAAAGCAGAAGCCAAAGGCCCACTCACTGACAAATCTTACCGTGCGGCGTTGCGAAAGAACCATTTGCTGTCGAGAACGAACGGTATCGATTTGATCATGAGGCAGAAGCGACTCGATGCATTGATTGCACCGACTGGCGGACCTTCATGGCCCACCGATTGGATTAATGGAGATCACTTTTCCGGAGGATACTCTTCAGCTTCAGCAGTGGCCGGGTATCCACACATCACAGTTCCCGCAGGTTATGTGTTCGGACTTCCGTTCGGCATCTCTTTTTTTGGCGGCGCTTTCAGCGAACCGAAACTAATTAAATATGCATATGCATTTGAACAGGCGACCAAGGTCCGGAAGACACCCCGCTTCCTTCCCACTGCGGACCTAACGTGAGAATTAGCAATTTTGGAGAAGCACCAACGCAGCTTACTAAACTATTCTTTTGCAGGGAGGTTCATTCATGCCTAGAACAGCAGCAGGACTCAGGAAACGATCCATCTACAGCGTTCATCCCGGCGTACTCATGATGCAGAAATGGGTCGATGAACTGAAAAAGAAGACTGGTCGTTCGCTTGATGAGTGGGTCAAACACATCAAGAAAGCTGGTCCCAGGACCGAGAAAGAGCGGCGCGACTGGTTGAAATCAGAATACGGCCTCGGAACTAACACCACGTGGTACTTAGCCGAAGTGGCTGAAGGTAAAGGCGAGAAGCCCGGCGACGCTGATAGTTACATCGAAACTGCGGAAGGTTATGTAGAGGCGATGTTCTCTGGTCCAAAGGCAAAGCTTCTCCCGATCTATCAACAATTGCTAAAGCTGGGCTTGGGAATCGGGAAGGAAGCTAAAGCCTGCCCTTGCCAAACCATAGTGCCGCTTTATCGCAACCACGTCTTCGCTCAAATCAAACCAACGACTCAAAGGCGCATCGATATGGGTTTTGCCCTTGGTGACATGAAAGCATCTGGACGTTTGATCGATACCGGCGGCTTCGCAAAGAAGGATCGCATCACTCATCGCATTCCGATTACTTCACTCGAGGAGATCGATGACGAAGTGAAACACTGGATGAAAGTCGCTTATGAACGCGATGGCAAATAGCTCATCACTTACACTCCACGAGAGTTCAACCATGGCAACTTCAATAAAGAAGAGCACTCGCATGAGTGACGCAGCTGTGAAGGCGAAGACCGGGAAAGTTTGGAAAGAGTGGTTTGCCATTCTCGACAAAGCCGGAGCGAAGAACATGGCCCACAAAGAGATCGCCCAAATGCTCAGCGAGAAACATGATGTTGGTCCCTGGTGGTGCCAGATGGTTACCGTGGTCTATGAACAGGATCGAGGACTACGTGACAAGCATGAGAAGGTCGAAGGCTATCAGATCAGCGTAAGTCGGACCCTCAATGTTCCACTTGCAAAACTCTATCAGGTGTTTGTAACTACCAGGGCCCGTGATCGCTGGTTAATGGAAGACGGCCTCGTTGTGCGCAAGGCGAACGTCAACAAGAGCATGCGCGTCACTTGGAAAGATCAGAAAACCAGCCTCGAGATCTACTTCACGGGCAAGGGCGCCGATAAGAGTCAGGTTGTGGTCCAACACTCAAAACTTCCTAACGCCAAGGCTGCTGCAGCAATGAAACGTTATTGGGCCAAGGCGCTCGATCGATTGCGAGAAACAATCGAGTAACCACAATGTCGACCTCTCCGACATGTCAAAGAACAGTTCCTCACAAATCCAACGAATTGAATTAGGTCGTCGTGGCGAAGAACTCGCTGCGGCGTATCTGCAACAGATCGGATACCGGCTGGTTGCGTCAAACTTCTCTCTTCCGGTTGGGCGCAGTCGCACGGGAGCCGTAATCAGCGCTGAGATCGATCTGGTTGCTTATGAAGGCGGGACCCTCTGTTTCGTTGAGGTGAAGGCGCGTGCGTCTGATTGGTTCGCAAAACCCTCGGTGAATGTCGATTTGCGAAAGCAGCGACAAATAACCCGAGCGGCGCGGGCGTATCGCCGAATGCTAGATCTGACCAACTCAACTTACCGATATGACGTAGTGAGTGTTGTCGTGCCGCCTGAAGAAGACAGTGACGTGGAGATTGAGGTGCTGCGCAACTTCTGGTCGGAAGACAAGTTTCGGAAAAGGAAGTGGGTTGATTGGTAGTGGTCAATGATCAGTTGTCAGTTGTCAGTGTTCAGAGGTCAGAAAGTCAGAGGTCAGTTGGCGGCGGCTTTGCCGCAACCCTTTCGGTAAGGCTCTGCCTTACCGTCGAGGGCGAAACATTTCCAGGCTACGCCTACAATGCGACGACTTAGGC
>DATBMP010000005.1:0-2302 GCA_036554845.1 Pyrinomonadaceae bacterium | reverse complement strand
TTTGATCTCGAAATCGAGTTGGGCAAGCACGGGATACCTTTTCGCAAGTTTGGTGGGATGCGATTTGCGGAGTCCGCGCACATCAAAGATGCACTTGCGTTTCTGCGCATTGTCGTAAAGCCGTCTGACACCCTTTCATGGTTTCGCGCGCTCAAGCTTATCGAACATATTGGCGATGCAACGGTTTATCAGATCCTCGAACACCTCGGCGTCGAACAGAAAGAGTTCAGGTCAGCGAGAACCAAGGAAGGCCTGTTCAAGAAGCTGCAGCGCTTTCCGGCACGCGCGAGTTATAAATCGCAACTGGTTCGTTTGGCCCGAGTGCTCACAAATGTGCTAGAGGGCAAGTCTCCGAATGAACAACTCTCGACCGTACTCCGTTTTTATCGCCCACTGCTGAAAGCGAAGTACGACGATGCTCTACGCCGAGGACGTGACCTCGAACATCTTCAAGCGATCGCCAGGCGATACAAGAGCGCGGCGAAGCTGCTGGATGACGTCGCACTTGATCCTTCAAACATGAATCAAGGCGACGGTCCAAGGCGTGGTGGAGGATTTGTAACACTCTCGACCGTACACTCGGCTAAGGGATTGGAATGGGACAGCCTGTTTGTCATCTGGATGACGGACGGCTGGTTTCCATCGAATCGATTTCAGGAAGACGAGTTTGACGATCTTGAAGAAGAACGAAGACTTCTCTATGTTGCAACGACCAGAGCGAAACGCGATCTGCACTTTGTCTATCCGGTGAATGTCTATCGTGGACCAGATCTCGATTCAATGCCTACGATGTCGAGATTCCTCGAGCCGATTCCCAACACGGTCCTCGCTCGCGCATCTCTCTTTGCCGACGAATAGATCTCGATTCCCACTCCAGTTCGTAGAAAAAGAGAGATGCGAACTGCGTAGCACTGATTTCAAAAACGCGTAACGTCAGGTTAATTCGGCAGGTTCAAGCTGGTGCTGGAGGTTTAAGCATGAGTTTGAAAAGCAATAGCATTTGTACATTGCCGGATGGTCGGGAGTTCATCGTGCGGCCGGGAACTCACGGCGGGTACTTCCTGCACGACCCTCGGAAAGGTGTTTCAGCAGCTCCGGTTTACCTGGTTGACGGATCGGGACAGTTATTATCGTGGGGAAGGCGGACCTGTTGGACTCTCGCAGACTTGCGCGACACGGGTCGCAGTTCTGAACCTCAATTGCATCGAACCATCATCTTATGATCCCGTTCCTTTGGGGATGGCATCGGGCGCGGCCTATCTTCCCTGAATCGACACGCACCCGAAGCCGCAACGAGCAGGCCACTATTGAGCCCACACACCTGCCCGTCGCTAGTTGCCGGCCCACTGCTCGCACATCAGCCAGCCAGCAATGCTCTGCAAAGAAGTGGGCAATAGTCGTCCAGAGAAGGCTTGATCCCAGAGGAGTCTGCAAAAATGATTCATTTTGGGAAGTGTTTTCGCGTTTTAAAGTAGAGGGTGACTATGGAACACTGACGGCAAAAGCGCCGTCATTTGCGAGGATTTCAGAGGTTCAGTCATGAAGTACACGTTTCTTATTTCGTTACTGGTTTTTCTTGTGAGTGTTCCGGCTCTGCCGGCGTTTGGTCAGAAGAAGGATGCGGCACAGCGAGCAGCAGAACTACGCGCCCAACTGGCGGACGTTGATGCAAGAGAAGCCGAACTCAAATTGAGGCTCGAACAAATCAAAGAGGACTCAAAGCCCGAGAACATTGAGCGGTCACTGGCCGGTTACGGTTCTACCCGGCCGGAAGAGGTGCGCGAACAACGCAGGCGTCAGCTAGAAATTGAAAAGAACAGTGTCGAGAACCAACTCAACTACCTGGGCCAAAGACGCGCCACTCTCGAGTCGAGCATTGCAACAGCCGACGCGCTGGCATATCAACAGAGCGCTTCTGGACCAGTAACGGTTGACGAGATGACGCTATCGACGTTTCCGCGTTGGGCAGGCGGTTTGTTGTTGGGGGGTGTTGTCATTGTCGGAGTGCTCGCGCTGGTAGCGTTGCGTTACTGGCGACAAACAATCTAGCGTGCCACTATTTCTGACTACGCAGAAGAAAACCCTCTCGGCATTCGAGAGGGTTTTACTTTTGGGATCGATCGGGACCATGAATAGATCATCATGGCCACTGAATAACCTTGCTTTTTGGTTTCGGTGAAACGATGCCAGAAGAGATCGATTCACCTGGTGATTTCCGCGTCACTGTTCGGGCCCTGACAGCTCCATTTCCCTGTGTAGTATCCTGAGTTGGCTGCGAGACTTTTTCTGTCTCCTTTTTAGC
>DATBMP010000561.1:0-4793 GCA_036554845.1 Pyrinomonadaceae bacterium | reverse complement strand
CAAGAGGACTTCAGTCTTCCTATTTCACCAAATTTATCAGCGAATCGAGATGAGCTTGTTCCAGGGAAGATTGTTGAGACGTTGCGTCTCGGGCGTCTTGTCCCCGAGGTTTATGTCTATCGTGATCTCATTGATGCGCTTGGCCGTTATGGTGGTTATCGTGAAGGGGATTGGGATAACCCGGCGGTAAATGGAGACAGCGATACTTACTATGTTTTTCCCTACGACTGGCGCCGCGACAACGTTGAGAATGCGCGGATTCTTGTTACTCGTATTGAACGATTGAAAGAAAGTCTGCGGCGACCAGATCTGCGTTTCAATGTCATCGCGCATTCGATGGGAGGTCTGATAGCGCGTTACGCTGCGATGTATGGCACATCGGATTTGCCGCAGGTTGGTTTGCCAATTCAGCCTACGTGGAACGGAGCGCAACACATCGAAAAGATCGTGATGCTGGGTGTTCCAAACGAGGGATCCGCAGACGCGTTCGCGACGATGCTTTACGGTTATTCAATCACTGAAGGACTGCGGCGTCGCGTTCCTTTGTTGAATAAGTTAACAGCGGAAGATGCCCTTACGTTCCCAGCATTGTTTCAACTGCTGCCACATCGCGCGGCAACAAAGTTTCTGAATGAGAATCTTGAAGTTGTGCAGTTGAATCTGTATGACCCGAAAGTATGGCGTGAGTACGGTTGGGGGGTGGTAAACGACCCTGAGTTTCGCCGGAAGTACGCTAATCGAAAGTCCGCTACCGGAGAAACGCAAGGTGAGACTGCGTTGAGAGAACTTGACGATTACTTCAAGGCGGGCTTAGAACGCGCGCAACGATTTCATGAAGCTCTCGATATTCCGCTTGCAGGTGATCCGCCGGTGACCATGTTAGCGGTGGGTGGTGATTGTGAAGAGACCCTTGATGCTCCCGTGCTGCTTAAGGACAAGGATGGTCGTTGGGTAACTTTGATTCGTCCCCGTGAGTTGCGTGTTGGAGGCAAGAAGAGATTTAGCAAGCGGCAGGTGACTGAAGCGATGTATGCACCAGGTGATGGGCGAGTCACGAGACGGTCACTTCTGGGAGAGAACCTTACGGCCAACAGCACGTCTAACGGATTAAGATCGCCCTTGACTCTTTCATACGCGGTTTTTGGATGCGACCTTCACGGCCAGCTCCAGCGAAACAAGATGCTGCAGGATAATACGTTGACGGCGTTGGTTAGTGAGGTGATGCGGTAGCGGTCAGTTGGTCAGAGGTCGGTTGTCAGTTACTGACAACTGACCACGGACCACTAACCATGGACACCTTAAGGATTGATCAAACTATTCAACTTCTCCGCCCAATCCTGATCCAGGTTTTGCAGAATGTTGTACTGCTCCAGCGCCGCGTCACGGTTTCCCATCGCCAGCAAACACTTTCCGAGATTGTAATAAGCCCGCCCAAAATCAGGCTTCAGTTGAATCGCATGGCGAAACGCTGAAATCGCTTCATCCTTCCTTCCCAACTCGAGATAAGCCTCTCCCAAATTGTTTGGCGCCGTCGCATCACCGGGCCGCAGACTCGATAGCTGCTTAAACACCTCAACCGCGTCATTGAACTTCTTTGATTTGATGTAACGATTGCCCAGCCTCTCGTACGCACTCGTATAGTCAGGTTTTAACTTGATCGCCTGTTTGTACGCATGAATCTCATCATCTGCTTTCCCCCAGTCGCGATAGACCAGACCCAGCGCGTAGTAAGCATCAGCGGCGTTGTACGGATCCAGACGAATGGCCTGGCGGTATGCGTCGGCAGCTTCCCGATACTGTTTCAGGTAATAACTTGCGAGCCCGATGTTGAAGTAAGACTCCGCAGAGGGCCTCAGATTCACCGCTTTCTTCGAAGCTTCAATCGCTTCCGCATGGCGACCCAGCTTTTCGTTGCAGAAACCAGCCTGCGCCCATGCCTCAACATAATTGCCGTCTGACTCAACTGCCTTCTCGAAATACGGCAATGCTTTTTCGCAATCGTCCTTCGACAGAAAACTCAAACCATCGCGGAAGAACTGGACCGCCTTGGCACGTTTGTTTCTGCCAGACGCGGCGACGAGATCGGAAAGCGAAAAAGGCAGCGCGATCTGGAGCTGAGAGATACGTTCGGAAGGAATCGCGAAGTTTACGCTCTGTCCACCGGTCACTTGCAGAGTGGCCACGCCGATCACCTGTCCTTGCATGTTAACAACAGGGCTGCCACTCGAACCCGGCGAGATGGGTGCGGTGATCTGGATGATTCGGCCAAATGTCGGAATGTCCCTGACAGCCGAGACGATACCGTTTGAGACACTGCCTTCCAGTCCAAACGGATTTCCAATAACTACGACACTCTCACCTTCCTGTGGCGACGTGCGATCGAGTGACAGAGGACGTGCAACATTAACTGGGACGTCGACTTTCAGTAATGCGATGTCACCTTCCGCATCGATTGCGAGCACGCCTTTGACGGGGAAGGATGCTCCGCTGGACGTATGGACCTCGGCTCGAGAAGCTCCCTCGATCACATGACGATTAGTGACGATTCGATCTGTGGCGATGAAAAAGCCGCTGCCGCGAGAAAGCTTTTCTCCGCGGACGTCGAAAGTTTCAATTGCAACAGCGGAAGGTTTTATGCGGCGAACCAGCTCGGGGAGATTGTCCTGGGCTGGAGCGGGGGCGACCAGCAGGAGAAAAAATATAAGGCGGAGGACTTTCATTTCTAATTCGTTGAAGCTGTTGCTAAGAGACCTCGATCCGTTTTCATAGTCCTGCTAGTGCCAGCTTCTGCACGCGCGAGACTACTTCACTGAGTTTTACATCTACGCTCGTTTTTACCCGACGATCGAAGAGCTCAACCATGCCGTCTGAGATCTTCTTTCCAATTGTAACTCGATAAGGAATTCCAATTAGGTCAGCGTCCTTGAACTTAACACCGGCGCGTTCGTCTCGATCATCTAATAAGACCTCCAGCCCTGCCCGTTGTAGATCTTTGTAGAGCTTCTCTCCAGTTTCTCGTACGTTCTCGTCTTTCACGTTTGTGACTGTGACGATCACATCAAAAGGCGCAAGGCCCTTGGGCCAGATGATTCCATCCGCATCGTGATTCTGTTCAACGGCTGCCGTGATGATTCGTTCGACGCCGATGCCGTAACTTCCCATCACGATTGGTACTTCTTTGCCTTCAGGAGTTAGAACCGTCGCACCCATCGATTCGGAATACTTCGTGCCGAGCTTGAAGATGTGACCAATCTCCATCGCTTTGAAGATTTCGAGTACGCCCGTCTCGCAGCGCGGACACGCGTCGCCCGAATCCACGGTGCGCAAGTCGGCCCATTGATCAACCTTGATGTCACGTTCCACCTCGACGCCGCGGATGTGGTAGTCGTCGGTGTTTGCACCGGTGGTCATGTTGCGCCGACCACGCAACGCTTCGTCAGCGATGATCAAGACCTCTTTTCCGGAGAGTCGCGCTTTCTGTTTGGCTCCCACAGCACCCAAACTGCCAGCACCCGCACCGAGTAGTTCGCGTATTTCTTCGGGGTGTGCGGGTCGAGCTTCCGCGCCCGCAAGATTGTCCGCGAGCTTAATATCGTGCAACTGATGATCACCGCGCAGCAGCACTAGTAAATAGCTATTGACGCCATCTTTGTTCGAGATGTAGACGAGTGTCTTGATCTGGCGTTCAGCGGGAACTCCCTCACCAAACCTGGTCAGGTCTTCAATTGTTCTGACACCCGGCGTGGGGAACTCAGTGGGAAAGTCGATGCCGACACCATCCGAAATTTCTGCGACGCGTGATGTAGCCTTCTCGAGGTTAGCCGCGTAACCGCAATTGTTGCAGGTCGCGATCAGATCTTCGCCGGCCGCTGTTCTCGCGACGAACTCATTCGATTGCGATCCACCCATCGAGCCGGATGAAGCTTCTACGATGGAGAATTCGATCCCGCAGCGGCTAAAGATGCGCTGGTAGGCCTCTCGTTGATCGTTGAATGAGCGGTCCAACCCCTGCTGATCGACATCAAACGAGTAAGCGTCCTTCATGATAAAGGTGCGCAGCCGCATGAAGCCCGATTTTGGCCTCGGTTCATCCCGAAACTTGATCTGAATCTGATACCAAACCTGCGGCAACTGTTTGTAGGAACGAAGTTCGTTGCGGGCGATGGTAGTGAAGACCTCTTCATGGGTCATACCGAGACACATATCGGCGCCTTTGCGATCTTTGAGACGAAACATGTCTTCGCCGATCGCGCTCCAGCGTCCCGACTCTTTCCAAACCTCGGCGGGGTGCAAAGCGGGCAAATAAAACTCCTGACCACCGATGCGGTTCATCTCTTCGCGCAGGATATGCATGATTCGCAGTGACACACGTTGCGCGAGTGGCAGATAGGAGTAGATTCCGGCGCCCAGTTGGCGAACGAGTCCGGCACGCAGCAGTAGTTTGTGCGAGATGACTTCAGCGTCGGCAGGATCTTCGCGAAGTGTAGGTATGAAGTATTGTGACCAGCGCATTAGGTTTCAGGGGTTGTGCTTGAACAATAGATTTTCGACAACGGGCATTCTCGCTTAGCTACTCGCAGATTCGCAAACGGAGGTGGTTGTTGGGTGTCAGAGGTCAGTTGTCAGAAAGGAGCGCGGGCGTCCTCGCCCGCCCTGTGCCAAAGTCAGTTGCACGTTGCCCGTTGTCAGTGGTCTCTATGGCGGAGGTGCTCCTTTGAACTGAACACGTCAGGAAGGGGGCAAGCGGTTCAAAGAGGAATGATTCCAAAGAAGTTTTTAGCGCGCCCTTGCTG